>NZ_JAELTR010000198.1:0-431 GCF_016428945.1 Chromobacterium sp. ASV23 | reverse complement strand
GGCGCCTTTCGCGCCGACTCTTCGTTGTTCCGCGCTGGCAGAGAATGACTATGCGGCGCGCGAAACGCCTCGATTCGCCGCGAAATGCGCTCCGGCGCGACCGCTCACCAAACGTCAACAGCCCCTATAGCCTGGCCCCGATGCGGCGCAGGTAGTCGATGAATGGCAGCCGCCCCTGGCGCTGCTGCAGCGTCCATACGGCCAGCCCCAAGAGGGCAGCGGCCATGGCTGTGGATACCGCGAAATAGCCCACGGTGCCCAGCGCGCCCATCGCCAGCGAGCACAACAGGGGCCCAAGCGTGCCGCCCAGCGCGTACAGCGTCAGCAGGGCCGCGCTGGTTTCCACCCGTCTCTCCGCCGGCATGGCATCGTTGGCGACGCCGCTCAGCGTGCCGTAAAAAGTAAAAGCCACGCAGACGTACACCAGCACC
>NZ_JAELTR010000197.1:0-432 GCF_016428945.1 Chromobacterium sp. ASV23 | reverse complement strand
GCTTTTGTATCGTGACATCGAGCGCGGTGGTCGGCTCGTCGGCGATCAGCAGCTTCGGTTCGCAGGCGATGGCGATGGCGATCATCACCCGCTGCTGCTGGCCGCCGGACAATTCGTGCGGATAGGCTTTGATCCGCTTCTCCGGCTCCGGCAGCCCCACTTCGCGCAGCAGCTCCACCGCCCGCTTCCACGCCGCGCTTCGCGACAAGCCGGCGTGCAGCGTCAGCGTCTCGACGATCTGCTCGCCCACGCTGAACACCGGGTTCAAGGAGCTCATCGGCTCCTGGAAGATCATCGCGATGTCTTTGCCGCGCAAACGGCGCAGCTCGGCCGGACTCAGCTTCAGCAGGTCGCGGCCATCGAAACGCAGTTCCGACGCCGGATCGATCTCGCTGGTCTGCGGCGGCAGCAGCTGCATGATGGCCATCGACG
>NZ_JAELTR010000196.1:0-433 GCF_016428945.1 Chromobacterium sp. ASV23 | reverse complement strand
GCCACTAGCTGCAATCATAAAGGCTATCAAGCATGAGAGATTCTTAGAGCATCAAGTATCAGACTTTGTAAAACGTCTGAAAAAGGTGATGAATATAAAAATAACTGACGGTAAGATCGTCGGAAAGGTATCTGATTATTTTAAGTCAGAGCTTGGGCGTGCAACTGTCCTCGATCAGCACGTTAATAAGCCAGCTTATGTGGTAACTGATATAAAGGCTGCTGTACATTCATATATTGCGGGAAATCCAAATGTAAAGCCTGATCCTGCAACTTGGGGTGCGGATCATTCTAAAATAGAGGCCGGCGTGCTAGAGATATATGGCAAGGCTCGTCGAGGCACTGACATGCCAAATAGATTTAAAAAATTAAAGGCCAAATGATATGAAAAAAATAGTTTTGGCGGTCGCGTTACTTATAGGCGTGTCTCTTAT
>NZ_JAELTR010000195.1:0-435 GCF_016428945.1 Chromobacterium sp. ASV23 | reverse complement strand
ACTCTGATATATCCGTTTCCGTTACTACCGAAGATACCTCCAGGAGTGATGAATACGCGAGATTTGTACAGTACTGCATCACTCAGCGTATATCCGTTATCGTAAGTAGCGGGGATCTTCGCCCAAACGAACATACCTACCTGGTTTTTATCGTATTCGCAGTGGAGCATATCCAGCAGTTGGAATACTTTTTCTCTGCGGGAGCGGTAGATAGCATTCAGTTGATCATACCAGTCTTTCCCTAATTCCAGGGCTTTAACAGCCGCCATTTGTAAAGGTTGGAACATGCCTGAATCCATATTGCTTTTGAAGCGTAATACTTCGTTGATCCATTCCGCTTTTCCTACCAGCATTCCCACGCGCCATCCCGCCATAATGGAGGATTTGCTGAGGGAGTTGAGTTCTAGTACCACTTCCATCGCGCCTTCTTCCTGG
>NZ_JAELTR010000194.1:0-440 GCF_016428945.1 Chromobacterium sp. ASV23 | reverse complement strand
GGGCTCGGAGATGTGTATAAGAGACAGCATTAATTTAAAAGCATTACAATGGGAAGGCAGCCCATTCCGCCCAGGGCAGATCAAACCTTCCAATTGATGATCAGCTAATATACTTAAATAACAACATTCAGCCGCTTTTAAAACCGAAAAACTTAATGAGCTATTAGATGTAGGAATTTATCCCGCCACAAATAAGGTAAAATTAAAAACCGGAACACAAACCATACAAAATACCAAACTCCTTACTACATATTTTATTGTATTCCAACCCCAACTCGGGTTAAACCTACTTTAAAGCTACCAACAAGATCATAGTACAAGTCCCAGTAATCTTCTTGCCGCCCCCAAAGCCTAGCAATGAAGACCAAACTGGATCCATGCTTCTCAACTAGTCGCACAGACGTTCCACGATGAGTAAGCCTACGCTTGTTACTTTCCAT
>NZ_JAELTR010000193.1:0-442 GCF_016428945.1 Chromobacterium sp. ASV23 | reverse complement strand
GGCCTATAGCGCCGCCAAGGCCGGTGTGCTGGCGCTGACCAAGTCGCTGGGCAAGGAACTGGCCGATACCGGCGTACTGGTCAACGCCATCGCCCCGGCGGCGGTGAAGACCGCGCTGCTGCAACAGATGTCGCCAGCCCATGTACAGACCATGATCGACAAGAGCCCCATGCATCGCCTGGGGACGGTCGAAGAAGTCGCCGAAATGAGCGCCTGGCTGTGCTCGGGCTCATGCAGCTTCAATACCGGCGCGATCTTCGATCTCTCAGGCGGGCGCGCCACCTACTGACCGGGCGCACCTGGCAAACGAAAAAGAATTTATCCGGGCAAGCGGGAATCGCAGTCGGGCCAAGCTGCCCGGCCGCGCCGGAGAACAGGCAAGGACGGCATCCACAACGTCCTGAAGAAGGCATTCCCGTCACAGGCTTCGGCCCCCTTAGTA
>NZ_JAELTR010000192.1:0-444 GCF_016428945.1 Chromobacterium sp. ASV23 | reverse complement strand
GGTGGGCAATTTCCGTTTACTGGAAAAGTTCAGCATTCCCTTTGACACAGCTGCTGCGGATATTCCACTGACTGTAGTAGCGGTGGCCGTGGATGGCCGCTATGCCGGACTTATCACCATTGCAGATGAAATCAAAGAAGATGCAAAGGCTGCTGTGAGTGCGCTTTCCGCGATGCAGATTAATACCGTGATGTTATCGGGCGATAAAAGCAGCGTCGTGAAATATGTAGCAGAGAAGCTGGGCTTACAGGAAGCTTACGGCGATTTGCTGCCGGAAGATAAAGTGAATAAGGTGAAAGCCATTAAAGCGGAGAAGGGGAGTGTTGCCTTTGTGGGCGATGGCGTCAATGATGCACCGGTAATTGCCCTCAGTGATGCGGGCATTGCCATGGGAGGTCTGGGAAGCGATGCCGCTATTGAAACTGCGGATATCGTGATTCAGAA
>NZ_JAELTR010000191.1:0-449 GCF_016428945.1 Chromobacterium sp. ASV23 | reverse complement strand
CCCTCCCCCCCCCACCCCCCTCCCCCCCCCCCCCCCCTCCCCCCCCGCCACACCACCACACCACCGCCCCCCCCCCACCCCTCCCACTATCCCCCATCCCCTCTTCCCCTTTCAACACCTTTTTTTAATGATACGGCCACCACCGAGATATACACCTCCGTGCTGTCGTCGGCAGCGTCAGATGTGTATAAGAGACAGCTCATCACCTGGCCATAGTGGCGTTCGCCTGTGATCATCACCCACAGGGTGGATAGCGACAGCGCGCCGGTCTTGCGCATCGCCTCCAGCAGTTCCGGAGGCGATGCGCAAGCTGTCTCTTATACACATCTCCGAGCCCACGAGACACCGCCAAATATCGCGTATGCCGTCTTCTGCGTGAAAAAGGGGGGGGGGGGGGGGGGGGGGGGGGGGGGGGGGGGGGGGGGGGGGGGGGGGGGGGGGGGGGGGGG
>NZ_JAELTR010000190.1:0-451 GCF_016428945.1 Chromobacterium sp. ASV23 | reverse complement strand
GCCCTGATCTGCAAACTGACGGGCTGTCCAGCTGGCAGATTCATAACTCTGTCCTCCGGCCATCGCTTCCAGGAGTGCGCCGGTATATTGCGGATACCAGCCATCGCCGGAATTAGCGTCGTAGCTGGGTTTCCAGGCTTCGTTGATCAGCTGGGCGGTAGGACTGGCAATCACCGTTCTGCCAGAGTTTTCCTGTGTGGTGTAGGCTCTTACGAACCAGTGCTGCGCCTTTAGTTCCAGGCGGTATTGGGTCAGGTAATAGCCGGTTAATGCATAGCGGGTATCATTGCTGTATACCGCGTTTCCTTTTGCGTAGGTAGCGCTGCCAATGGCCTCCAGTCCTGGTTTTATTTTATAGCGGAGTTCCGCATTGGCTTTGAACAATTTAGCATCGCTGCTGAGATATTGATATTCCGGATCACCTGTTCTGGCCACATAATGGGTAGTATCC
>NZ_JAELTR010000018.1:0-70213 GCF_016428945.1 Chromobacterium sp. ASV23 | reverse complement strand
GGCTGAATTCCGACCAACTGACCGTCACCCAGGACAAACAAGGCAACCAGACCATGCACGCCACCGGCCGCATCGTCACCTTCCGCCAGAAAATGGACCGCGACGGCGGCTGGGTCGAGGGCCAAAGCAGCGTGCTCGACTATGACAGCGCCAAACACCTGGTGGTGCTGACTGGCAATGCCCGCGTCAAGCGCAACGGCGACCTCTCCATCGGCAACGTCATCCGCTACAACACGCTCGATGAAACCTTCGAAGTCGTAGGCGGCGGCCCTTCCGCCTCGGGCAAGGGCCGCTCCGTGGTGATCCTGCAGCCGAAGAAGACGGCCTCGCAGCCGGCGGCCAGCGGAGCCGCCAAGCCATGAAGCACAGCGTTCTCACCGTCTCGAATCTGAAAAAGCGCTTCAAGAAGCGCACCGTGGTCAAGGATGTCTCGCTGAACATCGAAAGCGGCGAAGTCGTCGGCCTGCTCGGCCCCAACGGCGCCGGCAAGACCACCAGCTTCTACATGATCGTCGGCCTGATCGGCGCCGACGACGGCGACATCCGGCTGGACGAACAATCCATCACCCATTATCCGATACACCAGCGCGCCCAGCTGGGCCTGGGATATCTGCCGCAGGAGGCGTCCATCTTCCGCCGCATGACAGTGGAGGAGAACATCACCGCCATCCTGGAAATCTCCGGCCTCAAGGGCAAGGAGCTGGAAAAGGAACTGGACCTGCTGCTGGACGACCTGAACATCGGCCATCTGCGCGACAGCAACGCGCTGGCGCTGTCCGGCGGCGAGCGGCGCCGGGTGGAAATCGCCCGCGTGCTGGCCACCCGGCCGCGCTTCATCCTGCTGGACGAACCGTTCGCCGGCGTCGATCCGATCGCGGTAATCGATATTCAGAAAATCATCTCCTTCCTGAAAGAGCGCGGCATCGGCGTGCTGATCACCGACCACAACGTCCGTGAGACGCTGCGCATCTGCGACCG
This sequence comes from Chromobacterium sp. ASV23, assembly GCF_016428945.1. Classification (NCBI taxonomy): domain Bacteria; kingdom Pseudomonadati; phylum Pseudomonadota; class Betaproteobacteria; order Neisseriales; family Chromobacteriaceae; genus Chromobacterium; species Chromobacterium sp. ASV23. The sequence continues at coordinate 69,235 of NZ_JAELTR010000018.1, read as the reverse complement.
CGCCTACATCATCAGCGACGGCTCGGTGCTGGCCTCCGGCCAGCCGGAGGAGCTGGTCAACAACGACAAGGTGCGCAAGGTTTACCTTGGCGAACATTTCCACCTGTAAACCATGAAGCAGGCACTACAGCTCAAGGTTTCGCAACAGCTGACGCTGACCCCGCAGCTGCAGCAGTCGATCAAACTGCTGCAACTGTCCACGCTGGACCTGCAGGCCGAGGTGGAGCGCTTTCTGCTGGACAACCCGCTGCTGGAACGCGGCGACGAGCCGCGCGACAGCGACGCGCCCACGGAGGCGGCGGAAGCGCGGGAAACCACGGAGAGCGAAGCGGCAGACAGCCGCGACGACAGCGCCGGCGAGCTGCTGGACTGGGGCGCCGGCAGCCGCCACGGCGGCGACGACGACTACGACCCGATGCTCAACGTGCCCTGCCCGGTCAGCCTGCGCGAGCACCTGCTGGCGCAGCTGGGCGAGATCGCCTTGCCGCGCCGCGACGAGGCCATCGTGCGGCTGCTGATCGAGGAGCTGGACGACGACGGCTACATGCCGCAAAGCCTGGACGAGCTGGCCAGCCATCTGCCGCTGGAGCTGCAGCTGGAAAGCGACGAGCTGGCCGTGGGCCTCGCCCTGCTGCAGCAATTCGACCCAGCCGGCGTCGGCGCGCGCACGCTGGCGGAATCGCTGCAGCTGCAGCTGCAGCGGCTGTCCGCGGCCGAACCTGGCCATGCGCTGGCCCTGGCCATCGTGCGCGAACATCTGGCGCTGCTGGGCGGCCGCGACTACGCCAAGCTGAAAAAGCTGCTGGCTTGCAACGACGCCGAACTGCGCGCGGCGCAGGCGCTGATCGCCCGCCTCAACCCGCACCCGGCCACCGGCTTCCATCACGGCGATGTCCACTACGTGATCCCCGACATCAGCGTGCGCAAGCTGCGCGGACGCTGGGTGGCGGAGCTGAACCGCTCGGCCGTGCCGCGGCTGCGCGTCAACCAGCTGTACGAGCGCATGCTGGCCGACAGCCGCGGCCAGGGCGGCGAGATGTCCGCCCGGCTGCAGGAGGCGCGCTGGCTGGTCAAGAACATCCAGCAACGGTTTGACACCATCCTGAAAGTGGCGGAAGCTATTGTCGAGCGTCAACAGTTGTTCTTTGAACAAGGCGAAGTGGCGATGCGGCCGCTGATTCTGCGCGATATCGCGGAAGAGCTGGGCCTGCACGAATCCACCGTATCCCGCTCCACCAGCCAGAAATACCTGCTTTGTTCGCGAGGTTTGTTCGAGCTCAAGTATTTCTTCGGCAGTTCGTTGGAGACTGAAAGCGGTGACGAGTGTTCCGCCACCGCCATCAAGGCTCACATCCGCAGCATGATAGAAGGCGAAAACCGGGCGAAGCCGCTGTCGGACAGCGCCCTCGCCGACGCGCTGGCCAAGCAAGGAATACAGGTTGCCAGACGCACCGTAGCCAAGTATCGTGAAGCCATGCAGATTCCGGCGGTGAATCTGCGCAAGGCGCTGTAAGAGCCTGCACAAGAATACAATGCCGCCCGACAACCCGCCCGGGCGGTCAACACCAGAAGGAGCTAGGGTATGAACCTCAAAGTAACTGGCCTGCACCTGGAAGTCACTCCGTCGCTGCGCGAATACATCGAGAACAAACTGGAGCGCATTACCCGCCATGTCGACAACGTGATCGACATCTCCGTGACCCTGTCGGTAGACAAACTGGTTCAAAAGGCTGAAGTCAATGTGCATCTGTCCGGCAAGGACATCCACATCGAGGCTACCGAAGCCGACCTCTACGCCGCCATCGACCTCTTGATGGACAAGCTGGACCGCCAAGTGCTGAAGCACAAGGAAAAGCTGACCGAACACCGCGTGCAAAGCTCCGGCGAAGTCCAGCAGCCCTCGCTGTGACGCCTAGTTGAAAAGGACGGGAACCGGGCGGTTCCCGTTTTTCTTTGCGCTTGCCGGTTTTCAGTACTATCAAGGCAACGTAGAATTCCGGGTTTATCAAAGAGCCGCATGCATAATCCAATATGAATCTCATCGGCAAGATACTGACTCCGGACCATGTATTGCTGGATCTGGATGTCTCCAGCAAGAAGCGGGTGTTCGAGCAGGTCGGTCTCCTGGTGGAAAACACACGCGGCATCGCCCGCAGCGAAATCTTCGACAGCCTGTTCAGCCGCGAGAAGCTCGGCTCTACCGGGCTGGGGCAAGGCGTCGCCATCCCGCACGGACGCGCGCGCGGCCTGAAGGAAGCCACCGGCGTGTTCATCCGGCTGAAGGCCCCGATCCCGTTCGACGCGCCGGACGGCAAGCCGGTGCAGTGCCTGTTTGTGTTGCTGGTGCCGGAGCATGCCACCGATCTGCATCTGCAGGTGCTCTCGGAATTGGCGCAATTGTTCTCCAGCCGGCAGATGCGCGAGAAAATGCTCAGCATCGGATTGCGCGACGAGCTCTACCAGCAGCTCTGCGATTGGACCCCTAATGCCTAGCATTACCGTACGCCGCCTGTATCAGGAAAATCAGCAGAAGCTGAACCTGACCTGGGTCGCCGGCACCGGCGGCTCGGACAACGTCATCGGCAACGACGACCAGCGCCCCACGCTGGCGCTGGTGGGCCACCTGAACTTCATCCACCCCAACCGCGTCCAGGTATTGGGCCTGGCGGAGGTCGACTACCTGAACAAGCTGGAGCAGTCGGCCGCCAAGACCGCGCTGGACCAGCTGTTCCACAAGAGCATGTCGGTGGTGATGGTGGCCAACGGCCAGCCGGTGCCGCGGCTGTTGCGCGACTACTGCCACAGCCACAACGTGCCGCTGATGACCAGCACGCTGGAAAGCCCGTACCTGATGGACGTGCTGCGCATCTATCTGGCGCGCGCGCTGGCGGTGTCCACCGTGCTGCACGGCGTATTCCTCGACGTGTTCGAGATCGGCGTGCTGATCATGGGCGACTCGGCCATGGGTAAAAGCGAATTGGCGCTGGAGCTGATCTCGCGCGGCCACGGCATGGTCGCCGACGACGCGGTGGAGCTGTACCGCATCGGCCCGGACACGCTGGAAGGCCGCTGCCCGCCGCTGCTGCGCGACTTTCTGGAAGTGCGCGGCCTGGGCATCCTGAACATCCGCACCATCTTCGGCGAGACCGCCGTCCGCCCCAAGAAAGTGCTGAAGCTGATCATCCACCTGGTGAAGGCCAACGACCAGGCCATGCAGGCGCTGGACCGGCTGAACATCCAGTCCGAAACCCAGGACATCATAGGCGTGACCGTGCGCAAAGTGGTGCTGCCGGTGGCTGCCGGCCGCAACTTGGCGGTACTGGTGGAAGCCGCCGTGCGCAACTACATCCTGCAGCTGCGCGGCATCGACAGCACCCGCGAGTTCATCGAACGACACACCAATTTCTTGCGAGACCAGGAAAATGCGCCTGATATTGATTAGCGGCCTGTCCGGCTCCGGCAAATCCGTGGCCTTGCGCGCCCTGGAAGACTCCGGTTTTTACTGCGTGGACAATCTGCCAGCCAATATGCTGCCGGAAGCCATGGCCATGTATGCAGAGTTCGGCTACAGCGACATCGCCATCAGCGTCGACACCCGCTCCGGCCCGTCGCTGGGCGCGCTGCCGCAAGTCGTGACGCAGCTGCGCGGGCAAGGCATAGACGTGCGCCTGCTGTTTCTGGAAGCCAAGCCCGCCACGCTGGTCAAACGCTTCTCCGAGACCCGCCGCCGCCACCCGTTGGCCGGCTCCGGCATCACCGTGGAAGAGAGCATCCAGGTCGAGCAGGAGATGCTGGGCGGCGTGCAGGAACTCGGCACCCGCATCGACACCAGCGAACTGTCGGCCAATGCGCTGCGCAGCTGGATACGCGAACTGGTGGACGCCGACAGCAGCCGGCTGACGCTGATTTTCCAATCTTTCGGCTTCAAGCATGGCGTGCCGCAGGACGCCGATTTCGTGTTCGACGCCCGCTGCCTGCCCAACCCGTATTACGATCCGCTGCTGCGTCCGCTGACCGGGCGCGACCAGCCCATCGTCGACTTCTTCGCCCAGCACGCCGAAGTGGCCGACATGATAAACGACATCCAGTCGCTGGTCGCCAAGTGGCTGCCCTGCTACAGCAAGGAAAACCGCAGCTACCTGACGGTGGCCGTCGGCTGCACAGGCGGCCAGCACCGCTCGGTCTTCATCATCGAAAGCCTGGCCCGCGCCTTCGCCGACCAGCAAGTGCTGGTGCGCCACCGCCAGTTGCACCCCGACCATTGAACAGGACGCGGGCGGCAACGCCCGCCCCTGGAGACTGCCCGATGTCCCGCCGCCAAACCGTCACCGTCGCACTTACCGGCGCCTCCGGCCTGCCCTACGGCCTGCGCCTGATCGAAACCCTGCTCGCCGCAGGCATCCGGGTGTGGGTGCTGTATTCGCAAGCCGCGCAGATCGTGGCCAAGCAGGAAATGGAACTGACGCTGCCATCGCGCCCGGCGGAAATGAAAGCCTGGCTGCTGCAGCGCTATCCAGCCGCGCCGGACCTGCTGGAAGTCTACGGCCGCGAGGAATGGTTCGCGCCGGCCGCCTCCGGCTCCAACCCGCCGGACGCCATGGTGGTGTGCCCGTGCTCCATGGGCACCTTGGCGGCCATCCGCCACGGCATGAGCGACAACCTGATCGAACGCGCCGCCGACGTCTGCATCAAGGAGCAGCGCAAGCTGGTGCTGGTGCCGCGCGAAACGCCGCTATCGGCCATCCATCTGGAAAACATGCTGGAACTGGCGCGCCTGGGCGTGGTGATCCTGCCGCCGTCCCCCGGCTTCTATACTCATCCCAAGAGCGTGGACGACATGGTGGACTTCGTCGTCTCGCGCGTGCTGGATCAACTGGGCGTGGAGCAGACGCTGACGCCGCGCTGGGGGGAATAAGCATGGACGGCGGCCCTATCCTCAGCCTGCCAGGGCTGCGCCAACTGGAGCAGTCCTCCGAAGCCGCCGGCCTGGACCTGATGCGCCGCGCGGCGCAAGCCGCCGCCGACTGGACCGCTCAACATGTCCCCGCGGCCTCCCGCCTGCTGGTTTGCGCCGGCCCCGGCAACAATGGCGGCGACGCCTTGTACGCCGCGCTGGCGCTGCATCAGCGCGGCTACCGGCTGGACATCCTGCAACCGTCGCCGCCGGCCAGCGCGGCCTGCCGCGCGGCGCGCCTGGCGGCGGAACAGGCCGGCCTCGCCATCTGGCCAACCCTGCCGGATGACTATCCGGCGCCGGCCCTGCTGATCGACGGCCTGTTCGGCATCGGCCTGTCGCGGCCGCTGGACGCAGGCTGGCAGCGGCTGATGCATGCGCTGAACGCGCTGGCCTGCCCCAAGCTGGCGCTGGACTGCCCCAGCGGCCTGGATGCCTACACCGGCCAACCGCTGGGCGCGGCCCTGCGCGCCGACCACACCTTGACCTTCCTCTGCCATAAGCCGGGCCTGTTTGGCGGCCCTGGCGCCGACTTGGCCGGCGCGGTGACGCTGGCCCGCTTGGACTGCCCGGCAAATCTATACCCGCCAGCCGAAGGCGCGCTGAATGCGCCCGACGTCTCGCCGCTGGCACGGTCGCGCGACAGCCACAAAGGCAGCTATGGGAGCGTCTGCATCTTGGGCGGCGCGCCGGGCATGCTGGGCGCGGTCTTGCTGGCCGGACGCAGCGCGCTGCGCGGCGGCGCGGGCAAAGTCTATCTGTGCCCGCTGGACGACCGGCTGCCGGTGGACCCGACCACGCCGGAACTGATGATACGCCCGGTCGACGAAATGGCTGCGCTGCCGAGCGCGGACGTCATCGCCGTCGGCCCCGGCCTGGGGCAGCAGCCTTGGGCTGAGCAACTGCTGGAGCAGACGCTGGCGCAAACCCAGCCCCTGGTGCTGGACGCAGACGCGCTGAATCTATTGGCCGCCCGTCCCGCGCTGGCCGCCAAGCTGGCCGCCCGCCCCTTCCCGACCGTCCTCACGCCGCACCCGGCGGAAGCGGCGCGTCTGCTCGGGCTGGACACCACGGCCCTTCAGGCCGACCGGGTGCGGCATGCGCGCGCGCTGGCGGCGCGTTTCCACTGCGTCGTCGTCCTGAAGGGCGCCGGCAGCCTGATTGCTCGGCCTGACGGCTACTACCTGGTCAATGCCTGCGGCGGGCCGGAGTTGGCCGCGGCCGGCCAGGGCGACGTGCTGACCGGCCTGCTCGCGGCCCTGCTGGCGCAGCGCCTGCCGGCATTTGAAGCCGCGGCGCTGGCGGTGTGCCTGCACGGACTGGCCGGCGACGACTATCGTCTCGAAACCGGCGGACCGATAGGCCTGACCGCCTCCGCCACGGCGGAGCGAATCAGCCGCGTCGCCAACAGGCTGCTCGCCGCGCGCTGAACGCCGCCTTTGCCGCCGACCGCGGTTTGTGGTTAACATCGACCAGGCACCCCCACCCTCCGGAGAGTTGTCTTGTCGCTCCAGCATAATCAGAAAAAAGCCTATGCCTTCGGCCTGGGCGCCGTGCTGGCATGGTCTACCGTCGCCAGCGCCTTCAAGCTCAGCCTGCAATACCTCAGCCCGATGCAACTGCTGCTGTACGCCAGCATCGCCTCGCTGCTGGCCCTGCTGTCCATCCTGGCCTGGCAGCGCCGCCTGCCGGAACTGGCCGCGGCTTTCCGGGCGCATTGGAAATGCTCGCTGCTGTTCGGCGCCGTCAACCCGTTCGCCTACTATCTGGTGCTGTTCCAGGCGTATTCCCTGCTGCCGGCGCAGGAGGCGCAGGCGATCAACTACACCTGGGCGCTGACCATGACGCTGCTGGCCGTGCCGCTGCTGAAACAGGCGCTGAGGCTGCAGGACGCGGCCGCGGCGCTGATCTGCTACCTCGGCGTGCTGGTGATCGGCACCCGCGGCCAATTGCTGGAGCTGCACTTCTCCAACCAGTTGGGGGTGCTGCTGGCGCTGTGCTCGACGCTGCTGTGGGCAGGCTACTGGATCTTCAACACCCGCGACGCGCGGGAACCGGTGCTGGGCCTGACGCTGAACTTCGCCTGCAGCCTGCCCTTGAGCCTGGCCTGGTGCGCCTGGCACGGCCAACTGGCGCTGCCCGCCTGGCAGGGGCTGGCCGGCGCCGCCTATGTCGGCGCGCTGGAAATGGGCTTCACCTTCGTGCTGTGGCTGACGGCGATGAAGCTGACGCGCAGCACCGCCAGCATCGCCAACCTGATTTTCCTGTCGCCGCTGGTCTCGCTGCTGCTGATCCACCTGCTCGTCGGCGAGGCCATCCTGCCGTCGACGCTGCTGGGATTGGCATTGATACTGGGCGGGCTGGCGGCGCAAAAACTGCCGCTGGGCCGCCGCGCGCGCGCGCAGTTGGCGGACGGCCAGAGCTGAGTCGGCGCGGAAACGCGCCACGGGTTGCGGCCTCCGATTCGATCACTCATGGAAATTCACGCCCGATCTGCCTACGATTGACTTTGAGGGCACGACTAAGCAGGCACCATGAAAAGCATCAAGACAAGGCTTATGCTATGGCTGATGGCCTGGATCACTGTCATTCTGGGCAGTACCGGCCTGTATTTCTACCTACACGACTACGGGATAGACCAGAGCGATTTCCAAACCCAACGCGCAGCCGTGCGTTCCCGTTTGTCGCTCTCCCTGCCCCATGGCATCTGGCAGCTGGATGATGAAAACGTCAGGCTGGCGCTGGACAGCGAATTGAGCTGGCCATCAGTGATCGCCATCAACGTCAAGGGAGAAAGCGGCCTGAACCTGGGACGCACGCGCGACAACAACGGCAATCTGCGCGACATGCTGCCCAACGAGCATCCCAAGGCGGACGATGTGCTCGGCATTCCCATCATCTATCAGGGCAAGGAACACCTGGGCACCGCCACCGTCTACCTGTCGCACGAGGCCTTGCGCGCGCGGGAAAACCAGCACTTGATCACCATCATCGCCCAGATCCTGCTGCTGGACGGCATGATCTTCTTCATCATGTCGTTCAACCTGCAACGCTTCATCTTCCAGCCGCTGGCCAAACTGCAGCAGGCGCTGAACACCGCCATCCGCGCGCCGGACGCCAGCGGCGCCCAGATCACCCATCTGGCGGACGACGAAATCGGCGGCATCGTCAACGGCTTCAACCGCATCGTGGCCCGCACCGCCGCCGACCTGGTGAAACGGACGGCGGCGGAGGCGATCGCCCGCGAGGAAAAGGAAAAAGCCCAACAGGCCTACAGCCAGCTGATCGCCACTCAAGAAACCCTGGTGGAGGCGGAAAAGATGGCGTCCTTGGGCAGCCTGGTCGCCGGCGTCGCCCACGAAATCAACACGCCGGTAGGCATCACGCTGACCGCCGCCTCGCACCTGGGCACCGCCACGTCACACATCACCGGCAAACTGGAAAGCGGCAACGTCAAAAAAAGCGATTTCCAGAGCTATCTGGAGACGGCGCAGGAGTGCTGCGAGCTGATCCTGGCCAATTCCGAGCGCGCCGCCAACCTGATCCACAGCTTCAAGCAGGTGGCCGTGGACCAGACCAGCGAGGCGCGCCGCAGCTTCCACCTGCACGACTACCTGAACGAAGTAATCACCAGCTTGAAACCGCGTTTCAAGCACACCAAGGTCAATATCGACATACAATGCGAAGAAGACATCCTGCTGGATAGCTATCCTGGCGCCCTGGCCCAGGTGCTGACCAATCTGGTTGTGAACGCCCTGATTCACGGCTACGAAAGCGGCGAAATAGCCGGCGTCATCCTGATAGAAGCTCATCGCCACGACGACCAACATGTATCCCTGACGATCAGCGACAACGGTAAGGGCATCGCGGCGGAGAACCTGGGCCGCATTTTCGACCCGTTCTTCACGACGCGTCGCGGCAGCGGCGGCAGCGGACTGGGCCTGAACATCGTCTACAACATCGTTCGGCAGCGGCTGGGCGGTAACATCGAAGTGCACAGCGAGCTGGGGCAAGGCACCCGCTTCAAACTGGAAATGCCGTGCATCGCCCCGACAGTCCAGCATAAGGAGAATGTGGCATGAGCAGCAAAACCCTGCCTCCCGACGAAGACAACTGGTTGCTGGACGACAGCGACGGCGACGTCCCGGCCCGCCCTTCCGAGATGCGAAAGCCATGGAAGGTGTTGATCGTCGACGACGAGAAGGACGTGCACACCGCAACCCGCATCGCGCTGCGCGGCATCAGCTACAAGGAACGCCCGCTGGAACTGCTCAGCGCCTATAGCGGCGGCGAGGCCTTCCAGTTGCTGAAACAGCATGCCGACATCGCGCTGATCATGCTGGACGTCGTGATGGAAAGCGAGGACGCCGGCCTCAGGCTGGTGCACCGCATCCGCGAAGAGCTGGCGAATGGCGTAGTTCGCATCGTGTTGCGCACCGGCCAGCCCGGCCAGGCGCCGGAGCAGGAAGTCATCCTCAACTACGATATCAACGACTACAAGACCAAGACCGAGCTGACCACACAGAAGCTGTTCACCACCACCATCGCCTCGCTGCGCGCCTATGAAAACATGGTGTCGCTGGAAAAGAACCGCCAGGGGCTGGCCAAGATCCTGGAAAGCGCGTCGGATCTGTACCAGCTGCATTCGCTGCGCGAGTTCGCCTCCGGCGTGCTGCGCCAGATCAGCGCCCTGCTCGACATCGGCACCGACGGCATCCTGTGCGTCCGCAACGAGAACCACAGCGGCCGGCCGGAACTGGAAATCCTGGCGGTATCCGGCTCCTACGAGTACCTGGCGGAAAAAGGCGACCTCTCTACCGAGCCCAAGCTGCAGGCGATCTTCCTGCAGGTGTTCCGCGAAAAACGCAGCATCTATCAGCATCCTTACGATGTGCTGTACATTTCCTCGCGCAACCGACGCGAGTTCGCGGTGCACTTCATGCCGCAATGGCCGCTGGATTCGGTGGAGTGCGACCTGCTGGACGTGTTCTGCCAACGCATCTCCGCCGCCTACGACAACCTTTACCTGTACAACCAGTTGCGCAGCGCGCAGGAAGCCACCGTGGTGGCGCTGGCGGACCTGGCGGAATTCCGCGACACCGATACCGGCGACCACGTGCTGCGGGTGCAGAAGCTGACCGACGCCATCGCGCAGGAAATGTTGATGAACAATCACTATCCGGAACTGATGACCCGCGAGTTCCTGGACATGGTGGGCATGGCGAGCATCCTGCACGACATCGGCAAAGTGGCGACGCCGGACCATATTCTGCTGAAACCCGGCAAGCTGGACCCGGAGGAGCGCGCCATCATGGAACAGCACGCCGCCATCGGCGCGCAAATCCTCGCCAAGTCGGCGAAGATGGTCGACGGCGCCAGTTACCTGGCCCTGGGCTCGGAGATCGCCGGCGGCCACCACGAACACTATGACGGCAACGGCTACCCGCGCAAGCTGAAGGGTCAGGACATTCCGCTGTCGGCGCGCATCGTCGCCGTGGTGGACGTGTTCGACGCGCTGCTCAACAAGCGGCCGTACAAGGAACCGTGGAGCATGGAAGAGACCATGAAATACATCAACGGCCGCGCCGGCAGCCAGTTCGACCCGCTGGTGGTCTCCGCGCTGAGCCGGCTGGTGGAAGAAGACAGGTTGCCGGTCAAATTTGGCGACTAGCCGGTTTCAAGCAAAGCAAACGGCAGCCTGTTCTGGCTGCCGTTTTCATGGATTCCGACGCCAAGCCGTCAGGCGACGTAGTTCAACACGCACATATACTGGCAGATGCTGCCGCCCAGCACGAACAAGTGCCAGATGCCGTGGCCGTGGCGGATCTTTTCGTCGTTCAGAAACCAGTAGATGCCGACGCTGTACAGCACGCCGCCCAGCGCCAGCCAGAACAGCCCGCCCGGCGCCAGCGCCTCGATCAGCGGCTCGATGGCGATCAGCACCAGCCAACCCATCGCCACGTACAGAATCATCGACAGCACGCGGGTGCGCCGACCCAGCGTCAGCTCCTGCACAATGCCGAATAGGGCCAAGCCCCAGCTCAGGCCGAACAGCGTCCAGCCCCAGGCACCGCGCAGCGTCACCAAGGCGAACGGCGTGTAGCTGCCGGCGATCAAGAGATAGATCGCGGAGTGGTCGCACTTCTGCAGAATGGCCTTGGCTCGGCCCTGGAAGCTGTGATACAGCGTAGAAATCAGATACAGCGTCACCAGCGTGCCGCCATACAGGCTGAAGCTGACAATCTTCCACGGATCGCGTTGCGACGCCGCTTCCACCACCAATACCACCAGTCCGACTATCGCCAGCACCGTGCCGGCCAAATGGGAATAGCCGTTGAAACGTTCCCCGTGATACATATTATTATCCCCGCCCGGCCCCCTCGGCCGGCCTCGTCGCGCAAATTGCTTGGAGCCGCCATGGCTCCGCCGGGTTCCATTGTCCCTCTTCCACCGGCCTGAAACCAGCGTTTTGCGCAAACAAAAAGCGGGCCCATGGCCCGCTTGCGCGTCAGGACTGCCGCCGGATCAGGCGCCCAGCGCCTTCAGCACATCGTCACGCACGGTTTCCACCGCGCGGGTGCCGTCGATCTTGACGTATTTCGGCGCCTTGGCGCTGCCGCCGGCAGCCAGTTTGCCGTAGAAGCCCACCAGCACGGCGGTCTGCTCGTGGTAAACCGACAGGCGCTTCTTCACGGTTTCTTCCTGGTCGTCATCGCGCTGGATCAGGTCTTCGCCGGTCACGTCATCCTTGCCGGCCACTTTCGGCGGGTTGAAGGTGACATGATAGGTGCGGCCGGAGGCCAGGTGCACGCGGCGGCCAGCCATGCGCTCGATGATGGCGGCATCCGGCACGTCGATTTCCACCACGTAGTCGATGTCCACGCCAGCGGCGATCATCGCCTCGGCTTGCGGAATGGTGCGCGGGAAGCCGTCAAACAGGAAGCCATTGGCACAGTCGGCCTGAGCGATGCGCTCCTTGACCAGGCCGATGATGATGTCGTCGCGAACCAGGCCGCCTGCGTCCATGATGGCCTTGGCTTCCAAGCCCAGCGGCGTGCCGGCCTTGACGGCGGCGCGCAGCATGTCGCCGGTGGAGATTTGCGGAATGCCGAATTTCTCGCGGATATAGTTGGCTTGGGTGCCTTTGCCGGCGCCCGGCGCGCCCAACAGGATCAATCGCATGTGTTTGACTCCAGTCTGTTTTGAATTATGTGTTGTATGTTGAGACGCCGACAAAAACTCGCACCGCGCACGAGCCAAGCCGCGCCCCGCAGGCGGCGCGAATCGGCTCAACCGTGTTGTCAGCGTGTTAGCCCGTCAGGCCGCGAACAGCCGGCGCACTCGTTCCAGGTCTTCCGGCGTATCCACTCCGGCGGCCGGCGCCTCGCTCGCCACCGCCACCATGATGCTGTAACCATGCCAGAGCACGCGCAATTGTTCCAGCGCTTCGTATTGCTCCAGCGGGCCCGGCGCCAGATTGGCATAGTCGGCCAGGAAGCCGGCGCGGTAGCCATACAGGCCGATATGGCGATAAACCGGCAAACCGGCGGGCAGCGTCGAGCGGTCGGCGGCATAGGCGTCGCGGGCATACGGAATGGCCGCGCGGCTGAAATAAAGGGCGCGGCCATGCTTGTCCAGCGCCACTTTCACCACATTGGGATTGAAGTGATCGGCTACGTCGTGAATGGCGTGCGCCAGCGTCGCCACCGGCGCGTCGGTCTCTTCCAGCAGCTCGGCCAACCGGTCGATCAGCGCCGGATCGATCAGCGGCTCGTCGCCCTGCACATTGACCACGCGCGCATCGACCGGCAGCGCCAGCTTGGCGGCCACCTCGGCCAGGCGGTCGGTGCCGCTGGCATGGTCTTCGCGGGTCAACACCGCCTCCACGCCGTGCGCGGCGCAGGCGGACAGGATATCCGCGTGGTCGGTGGCGACGATCACCCGAGCGGCGCGGCTCTTCGCCGCCTGCTCGGCCACGCGCACCACCATGGGTTTGCCGGCGATGTCGGCCAGCGGTTTGCCCGGCAGGCGGCTGGAAGCCAGCCGCGCCGGGATCACCACGATGAATCCGCTCATTTCACTTCTTCTTCCGGCGGCAGTTCGCGCGCTTCCGACTCCAGCATCATCGGGATGCCGTCCTTGATCGGGAAGGCCAGGCGGTCGCCCTTGCAAATCAGCTCGTCCTTGCTCTTGTCGAACACCAGCGGGCCCTTGCACAGCGGGCATACCAGAATTTCCAGAAATTTAGCGTCCATGTTCCATCTTCAAGCGGGCTAGTATCCAGTCGCACAGATCAGGCGCCAGCATGGCCTGAACCGGCAAAACCCATAGTCTAGCACGCTGCGCCGGCTCATGAACCACGCGCGCGAGCTTGACCGCGTCCTTGCTGGTGACGATCACCGCATCGGCATCGACGGGCAAATCGCCCGCCCCAAACGCGTGATGATCGGGAAAGGACAGAGCGCGGCTGACCGCGATGCCCTGCCCCGCCAGCGTGTCGAAAAAACGTTGCGGATGGCCAATGCCAGCCAGCGCCGCCACCTGCTGCCCGGCGAAATCGTCGGCCGCCCGGGTGCGCTCGGGGTCATCCAGCGCATGGCAGCGCCCCGCGCGCAGCGTCATCGCGAAGCGCGGCAAGCCATCCGGCAAGAGCAGGTCGCCGCCCTCGCCATTCACGACGACTGCGTCCACGCTGCGCAAGCGGGACGGCGGCTCGCGCAGCGGGCCGTTGGGCAGCAGCCGGCCGTTGCCCAGCCCGCGCCGCCCGTCCAGCACCACGATCTCCAGATCGCGCGCCAGGCGGTAGTGCTGCAGGCCGTCGTCGCTGAGGATCAGTTCGAGATCAGGGTGCAAGGCCAGCAGATGGCGGCCGGCGGCAACGCGGTCGCGCCCCACCACCACCGGCGCGCCGGCGGCCGCCAGCAGCAGCGGCTCGTCGCCCACTTGCGCCGGATCGCCGTCCGGCTTCACCTCGATCGGCGTCGCCGCGCTGCCGCCGTAGCCGCGGCTGATCACGCCGACCTTGACGCTGCGCGCGGCGAACGCGCGCAGCAGCGCCAGCGTCAGCGGCGTCTTGCCGACGCCGCCGACATTGATGTTGCCGATCACCACCAACGGCACCGGCAGCTTTTCGCTCGATTTCCAGCCGCGGCGGAACGCCTGGCGGCGGACTGCAGCCAGCAGCGCAAAAAGCCCTTCCAGCGGCGCCAGAAGGGCTGTCAACCAGCCGCGCGGCCGGTACCAGTGTTGTTCGATCAGACTCATGCCGCTTTCGGCTTCACTGCAGATTCTGGGTAGCGAAGGTCAGTTGCGACAAGCCCGCCTCACGCGCCGCCTCCATCACGGTGATCACCGATTGATGGGTGGACTTGGCGTCGGCGTTGACCACTACCACCACATCGCTCTTGCCGGCCGCGGCGGCCTTCAGCTTGTCCAGCAAGCCGGCCTTGTCGCCGCTGGCGAGCTTGGCGTCGCCGACCGCCATCGCGCCGTCGGCCGCCACCGCGACATTGATCTCGGTGGTCTTGTTCTTCTGCTGCTCGCCTTGGGCGGACGGCAGATTGATCTTCAGCTCGGAAAAATGGGAATAGGTGGTGGTGACCATCAGGAAAATCAGGATCACCAGCAGCACGTCGATCAAGGGAATGAAGTTGATCTCCGGCTCGTCCCGGCCGCGTCCGCGACGAAAGTTCATGCTCAGCTCCCGTTCTTGCGCTCGCCGTGCACCACTTCCACCAGCTTGATCGCCTGCGCTTCCATCTCAACCAGCAGGCCGTCCACCTTGGAGCGGAAGTAGCGGTAGAACATCATGCTGGGGATGGCGACGATCAGGCCGAAGGCCGTGTTGTACAAGGCGACGGAAATGCCGTGCGCCAGTTGCTGCGGATTGGCGCCGCTGGCGTTTTGCGAACCAAAGATTTCGATCATGCCGATCACGGTGCCCAACAGACCCAGCAGCGGGGCCATGGCGGCGATGGTGCCCAGCGAGGTCAGCAGACGCTCCAGCTGGTAAGCCACCTGGCGGCCTTCGTCTTCGATCGACTCCTTCATCACTTCGCGGCTGCCATGGACATTGCGCAGGCCGGCGGCGAACAAGCGTCCCAGCGGCGAATGGCCGTGCAGCTTCTGCAGCAGTTCGTCGCGATCGCCGACGCGGCGGTATTCCTGCAGCGTCTGGGCCAGCAGGCCAGACGGCACCACCGCGCCGCGCCGCAGCGTGTACAGGCGTTCCAGAATGATGGCCAGCGACACGACCGAGGCCGCGATAATGGTCCAGATCGGCCAGCCGGCCGCTTCAACGATAGCCCACACGAAGCTTTCTCCGTAATCGATACAAACGTGAGACTTTATTACCTCAATCGGACTGAGGCAACCTCAGACCCGGAAAAATTCCCTGGCATTGCCGCTTTTTTGGGCATGACCAGCCAAATGCCCCGCCCATCGGCCCATTCCACAACTTATCCACAAAGTTATTCCGCGATTATTGTGGATAAATTTCCCGACGCCTGCCGCAGTCTTGAAAGCCAGCATTGACAAGGCTCAAAGCTTTGCCGACGATGAGGCATCCAAACAATCGTTTGAATGAAATATGAACCTTCCCATCTGGCTGATCAAGCTGCTGTTCAATCTGTGGCCGCCCTTCCTCGGCGCCGGCATCCGCGTCCACGCGCTGTCGCCGGACTTCCGCCGGGCCGAGGTGCGGCTGAAGCTGGGTTTAGGCAACCGCAACTACGTCGGCACCCACTTCGGCGGCAGCTTGTACGCGATGACCGACCCATTCTACATGCTGATGCTGCTGCGCCAGCTGGGCAATGATTACTATGTATGGGACAAGTGCGGGCGCATCGACTACGTCAAGCCGGGCCGCGGCGTGGTGCGGGCGCTGTTCAATCTGCAAGACGAGCAGCTGGCGGAAATCCGCGCCCTGACCGCCGACGGCGAAAAACATCTGCCGGAAATGACGGTGGAAATCCGCGACGCCGACGACGAGCTGGTAGCTACGGTGCACAAGACCCTATACGTGCGCAAGAAGCCCCATCTGCGCTGAAGCCGCCGCCATCAACAAAAAAAGCCGCTTTTCAAGCGGCTTTTTTTTTGCGAGTCCGGCTGCGGATTACTCCCCGAAACCACAGAACACTTCGCGCATCATCTTCAGCACTTCCAGCGTGCGAATGTCGCCTACGCGGTAAAAGACACGGTTGGCATCCTTGCGCGTGCGCAAAACGCCCTTGTCCCGCATAATAGCGAGGTGCTGGGAAATATTGCTCTGGGAGGTGCCAACCTGCTCGACAATGTCTTGCACGCTCACTTCCCGGTCTTCCAGCACCGATATGATCTTCAGACGCAGCGGATGCGACATGGCTTTCATCGCCCGCGAGGTCTGCTCGATCTGGTCGTCGTTGAACAGCAAAGCGTTTCTCCTAACCTAATGTAGCTTGAATTTTATTGATTTGACTGCGTGACAATAGTATCGGCAAAATTCGATACTATCAAGGTTTTCTAATATTCTGAATGCGAATGCCATGAAATCGATCACCCCGGTGTTGCTATTAATCCTCGACGGCTTCGGCCACCGCACGGAAGGCGACGACAACGCCATCCTGCATGCCAACATGCCCAACTGGAACCGCCTGCGCCAGCAGTACGCGTACGGCACCATCAACGCGTCGGAAAACTTTGTCGGACTGCCCTCCGGCCAGTTTGGCAACTCCGAGGTGGGCCACCTCAACATCGGGGCCGGCCGCATCGTGCAGCAGGACATCAGCCGCATCGACTGCGACATCGAGGACGGCCGCTTCGCATCGAATGACACGCTGCAACAAGCCATGAGCAAAGCTCAAAACTCTGCCCTGCATGTGTTCGGCCTGTTATCCGACGGGGGTGTGCACAGCCATGAAAACCACATCCATGCGCTGATCCGCGCCGCCCAGGCCGCCGGCGTGCCCCAGATCTACGTCCACGCCTTCCTCGACGGCCGCGACACGCCGCCGCGCAGCGCCGAAACCTACCTCAAGCGCCTGGACGCCGTGCTGGCAGAATGCCCGAACGCGCGCCTGGTCTCCGTCACCGGCCGCTACTGGGCAATGGACCGCGACAAGCGCTGGGAGCGCGTCGAGCCGGCCTACCGCCTGCTGGTGGAAGGCGAGGGACTGTTCCATGCCGAAACCGGCCTCGCGGCGCTGCAAGCCGCCTACGCCCGCGACGAGAACGACGAATTCGTCAAGGCCACCGGCATCGGCGCGCCGGTGAAGATGCAGGACGGCGACGTCGTCATCTTCATGAACTTCCGCGCCGACCGCGCGCGCCAGCTGACCACTGCGCTGACCGACCCCGCCTTCGACGGCTTCCCGGCCCGCCAGCCCAAGTTCGGCTACTTCGCCACCCTCACCTCCTACGGCGAGGCTTACTCCGCGCTGCCGACGGCCTACGCGCCGCAAAAAATCAGCAACGGCATGGGCGAATACCTGTCGGCTCAGGGCATGAAGCAGCTGCGCATCGCCGAAACCGAGAAATACCCGCACGTGACCTACTTCTTCAACGGCGGCGAAGAGCAAGTGTATCCAGGCGAAGACCGCATCCTGGTGCCGTCGCCCAAGGTGGCCACCTATGACCTGCAACCGGAAATGAGCGCCGGCGAGGTAACCGACAAGATCGTCGCCGCCATTCAGTCCGGCCAATACCAGGCCATTTTCTGCAACTACGCCAATGGCGACATGGTGGGCCACAGCGGCGTGTTCGACGCTGCGGTCAAGGCCGTGGAGGCGCTGGACGGCTGCATCGAACGCTGCGTGGAAGCGATGCTGGCGGCCGGCGGCGAAGTGCTGATCACCGCCGACCACGGCAACTGCGAACAGATGTATGACGGCGAGCACCACCAGCCGCACACGCAGCACACCACCAACAAAGTGCCGTTCCTGTACATCGGCCGCCCGGCGAAAATCCGGGACGGCGGCTCGCTGCGCGACATCTCGCCGTCGCTGCTGGCCATGATGGGTCTGGAACAACCCGTGGAAATGACCGGTCAATCGCTGATCGACTTCCAATAATCGCCCCGACAAACGGCGGCCATGCCTGGCATGGCCGCCGTTGTTGCCTCAAGCGAAAGAACATCAAGGGAATGAAACGCTATCTCCTGCTGGCCCTGCTGGCCGGTGCCGCCCAGGCGGCCAACACCTCCTCCTCTTCCGCCCTGTCGGCCGCGCCGCATCAGCAGGATCTGAAAACCGTGCGCAAGGAAATCGACAGCCTGAAAAAGGATCTGGCGCAGAAGCAGTCCGTGCAGAAGGAGGCGCAATCCGCCATCAAGGAATCCGAGCAGGCGATCAACCAGACCCAACAAGCCCTGGCCACGCTGGAAGAAAAACACAACCGCTCCGAACAGCAACTGGCCGAGCTGCGCGCGAAGATCGACCAAACCCGCCGCACCCTGGCCGAAACCCGCCAGCGCGTGGGCCAGATGCTGGTCCGTCAATACAAGAACGGCCAGCATGATGCGATGAAGCTGATGATGAACGCCGACGATCCGAATCAGAACGCGCGCGACCTGACCTACTATCAGCACATCGCCCAAGCCGAGCAACAGCTGGTGCGGCAACTGGTAGCCCAACAGCAGCAGCTGGAAACCCTGTCCTCGCAGCTGGAGCAGGAACTGGCCCGCTTGAACAGCATGTCCAGCCGCAAGGCCCAGGAAAAGAACGAACTGGAAAAGGACAAGACCCAGCAGCAGCAGCAATTGAGCAAGGTATCCGGCGAAATCAAGCAAAGCCAGAGCAAGCTGACTCAGTTGCAGGAGGACGAGAAACGCCTGACCAACCTGATCGCCCAGATTAACCGCGAAATCCAGCGCCGCCGCGCGGAAGCGGTGCGCAAGGCGGCCGAGGCGCGCAAAGCCAAGCAGGCTGCGGCGCGCGAAGCCGCCCGCAAAGAAAACGAACGCCGCCGCCAGCTGGCGGAAAACGCCAAGAAACAGGGCAAGCCGGTGCCGGAAGAGGCGAAAAAACAGGTGGTGGTCAAGGAAGAGCCGGCCGAACAGGTCGACGACGTGGCGGACGGCAGCGCGGCCGGCCGCGCCTTCGCCAGCCTGCAGGGCAAGATGAAGCTGCCGGTGGCCGGCCAGATTGCCGGCGCCTTCGGCAAGCCGCGCCGCGAAGGCACCACCTGGAAAGGCATTTTCATTCGCACCGCGGTTGGTCAGCCAGTACACACCGTGGCCGATGGCACGGTAGTATATGCCGATCAGTTGCGAGGATTCGGCAAGGCGGTGGTCATCGACCACGGCGGCAACTACATGACGGTCTACACCGGTCTGTCGGCGATCGCGAAATCATCCGGCAGCAGCGTCAAGGCCGGTGAAACACTTGGCAACACTGGTACACTGGACAACGGGGATGCCGGATTGTACTTTGAGATACGGCACCTGGGTCGCCCCCTCAACCCGCAGGCCTGGACACGCTAAGGTGCCGGGTACGGAGAATTTGCACAGCATGAGCAGCCAAAGAATGAAAAAAATCGCCTGGTTGGTGGCCGGAGCCATGGCAGGCGGCGTCCTCACCCTCAGCATGCAGGCGCTGGCCGACAAGGAAGCGTCTCCGCTGCCGTTGAACGAGCTGCGCACCTTCGCCGAGGTGTTCAGCCTGATCAAGCAGAGCTATGTCGAGCCGGTGGACGACAAGAAGCTGATCGACGAAGCGATCAAGGGGATGCTGACCGGACTGGACCCGCACTCCGATTACATGACGCCGGATGAATTCAAGGAACTGCGCGAAGGCACGCAGGGCGAATTCGGCGGCCTCGGCATCGAAATCGGCGCCGAGGACGGCCTGGTCAAGGTGGTGTCCCCTATCGAGGACACCCCGGCGCAGAAGGCCGGCATCAAGAGCGGCGACCTGATCATCAAGATCGACGACACCCCGGTGCGCGGCCTGTCGCTGAACGACGCGGTGAAGAAGATGCGCGGCAAACCCGGCAGCAAGGTCACGCTGACCATCGCCCGCAAGAACGAAACCAAGCCCTTGGTCTTCACGCTGGCGCGCGCCATCATCAAGACCAAGAGCGTCAAGTACAAGATGCTGGAGCCGGACTTCGGCTACGTGCGCATCGCCCAATTCCAGGAGCACACGGCGGAAGACCTGGCGGCCGGCCTGCAAAAACTGTACAAGGACAACAAGCAGCCGCTGAAGGGCCTGGTGCTGGACCTGCGCGACGATCCGGGCGGCCTGCTCAACGGCGCCGTCGGCGTGGCCGCGGCCTTCCTGCCCAAGGACAAGCTGGTGGTCTACACCGAAGGCCGCACGCCGGACGCCAAGATGCGCCTGACGGCCACGCTGCAGAACTATGCCCGCCAGAACGGCACGGACCCGCTGGCCAAGCTGCCGGCCGAGGCGCGCAACGTGCCGATGGTGGTGCTGGTCAACGGCGGCTCCGCCTCGGCGTCGGAAATCGTCGCCGGCGCGCTGCAGGACCAGAAGCGCGCGCTGCTGGTAGGCACGCAAACCTTCGGCAAGGGCTCGGTGCAGTCCATTCTGCCGCTGGGCAGCCAGGGCGGCATCAAGCTGACCACCGCCCGCTACTTCACGCCTAGCGGCCGCTCCATCCAGGCCAAGGGCATCGTGCCGGACGTGGTGGTGGAAGACGCCACCCTGACCGCCGCGGACCAGGCGCTGCGCGTGCGCGAGGCCGATCTGGAGAACCACCTCGCCAATCCGAATGGCGACGACAAACCGGCCAAGACCGCCAAGCCGGAAGTCAAACCGGCGCCGAAGCCGGTCGCCGCGCCGGTTCAGCAGCAGGACAAGGGCAAACCGCAGGACAACCCGGACGATGCCGGTTTTGGCCCGCGCGAACCGAATGTGAAGAACGACTACCAGCTATCGCAGGCATTGAACGTGCTCAAGGTGCAGCAGATTCTGCAAAAGCGCGCAAACTAAGCCCGCATGCTCTGACAACGCTCCCCTTCGGGAGCGTTTTTGTTTTCCTTGCCCAAATACCGTAAGACCCGCTAACAAAACCCCTGATCCTGCGTTGCGCCTCCTTGCCGCACTCAAGTACTGTCTGCGTCGGCGCGCCTTGGCTCAGGCTCTCTCACGAGGTTTTGTTAGCGGCTCTAAATCCATCCTGCAAAACAGCGTCATTCCTGCTACGCTATCCGGTTGAATCACCGTTTCCGCCGGAGCCGTTTTACCATGCCAACCCGCGAGTTCGTTCTGACTTTCCGCGAAGCCGCTCCCTACATCAACGCCTATCGCGGCAAGACCTTTGTGCTGGCGCTGGGCGGCGAAAGCCTGGTTGACGGCGACTTCTCCAGCATGGCCCAGGACATCAACCTGTTGGTCAGCCTGGGCGTGCGCATCGTGCTGGTGCATGGCATCCGGCCGCAGATCGAAGCGCTGCTGAAGCGCCACGGCATCGCCCGCCTGTTCCACCGCGATCGACGCGTCACCGACGCCGCCACCATGGATGTGGTCAAACAGGCCGCCGGCGCCACCCGCCACGATGTGGAGGCCCGGCTGTCGATGGGCATGCCGCACTCGCCGATGCATGGCGCCCACTTGCGGGTGGCCGGCGGCAATTTCGTCACGGCGCAGCCATTGGGCGTGCTGGACGGCGTGGACATGCAGTACACCGGCCAGGTGCGCCGCGTCGATGCCGCCGCCATCCGCCAGCGGCTGGATTGCGGAGAGCTGGTGCTGCTGACGCCGGTAGGCTATTCGCTGACCGGCGAGAGCTTCAACCTGACCATGGAAGAGCTGGCCACCCACGTCGCCATCGCGCTGAAGGCGGAAAAATTGATCTACGTGGTGGAAGGCCGCGGCGTGGTGGAGCGCGACGGCCAGCTGATCAGCTCGCTGACCGCGCAGCAGGCCGAGGAAATGCTGCAATCGGGCAGCCTGCCCGAGGACGTGGCCGCCTACCTGCCCTACTGCATCCGCGCCACCCGCGACGGGATTCCGCGCGCCCACTTGATCAGCCGCCATCAGGATGGCGCGCTGCTGCTGGAACACTTCACCCGCGGCGGCAACGGCACCATGATCGCCCGCGATCAGCTGGTGCGGGTGCGCCATGCCAGCATTGAAGATGTCGGCGACATCCTGGCGCTAATCCAGCCGCTGGAAGAGCAAGGCATTCTGGTGCGGCGCAGCCGCGAGCGGCTGGAAGTGGAAATCGGCGAATACGCGGTGCTGGAGCACGACGGCAAAGTCTATGGCTGCGTGGCGATGCATCCGTTTCCGGAGGCCGACACCGCCGAGCTGGCCTGTCTGGCGGTGTCGCCGGAGAAACGCGACGGCGGCTTCGGCGAAATGCTGCTGCGGCACGTGGAGTACCAGGCGCGCGCCCGCGGCCTGCAGTCGCTGTTCGTGCTGACGACCCAGACCTCGCACTGGTTTGTCGAGCGCGGCTTCGCCGAGGCGGACAAGAGCTCGCTGCCGTTGGCGCGCCAACAGTTCTACAATTTTCAGCGCCGTTCCAAGGTGTTTGTAAAACAGCTGTAACCCCTTGCACCCATGATGCAGCCAAGGTTGGAAGCTCGCGCCCGCTGTGACACAATAGCCCGCTGTGCCAATCAGAATACAAGCAAGGATTAAGCCATGAGCAGAACCGTCAATTGCGTCAAGCTGGGCCGCGAAGCCGAAGGCCTCGACTTCCCGCCGCTGCCGGGCGAGCTGGGCAAGCGCGTTTTCGAAAACGTGTCCAAGGAAGCCTGGCAAGGCTGGCTGCGCTACCAGACCATGCTGATCAACGAAAACCGCCTCAGCCTGGCCGATGCCCGCGCCCGCCAATATCTGGCGTCGCAACTGGAGGCCTACTTCTTCGGCGCCGGCGCCGATGCCCCGGCCGGTTACACGCCGCCGCAGAACTAATCTTGTCATCCAGCCCTCCAAGCGAGGGCTTTATTGTCTCCATCTCTCGAAAATATTGGCTCTCACACCGTATGTCACAACCGCAAGACCTGCTGCTGAATCGTGAACTGGGATTGATAGAATTCAACCGCCGCGTGCTGGCCCAGGCGGAAGACCCGAATCTACCGCTCTTGGAGCGGCTGAAATTCCTGTGTATCGTCTCCTCCAACCTCGACGAATTCTTCGAGGTACGCATCGCCTGGCTGCAGGATGCGGCCCATGCCACGCCGGAGCGCATCCTGGCCGACGGTTCCACGCCGGAGCAGGCCCTGGCCAAGGTGGCCCGCGCCTGCCATCAGCTGGTGCGCGAGCAGTACGCGGTGATGAGCGAGGTGCTGTTCCCGGCCTTGCGCCAGGAGGGCATCATCTTCCTGCGCCGCAACGAATGGACCGAGCAGCAACGCGAGTGGGTGCAGAGCTATTTCTTCCGCGAGTTGATGCCCATCCTGACGCCGATCGGGCTGGATCCGTCCCACCCCTTCCCCAAGGTCTTGAACAAATCGCTGAACTTCGCGGTGGAGCTGGAAGGCCGCGACGCCTTCGGCCGCGCCTCCGGCACCGCCATCGTGCAGGCGCCGCGCATCCTGCCGCGGGTGATCAAGCTGCCGCCGGAAGTCTGCGACGGCCATGCGCACTGCTTCGTCTTCCTGTCCTCCATCCTGCACTCGCATGTGCATGAACTGTTCCCGGGCATGGCGGTCAAGGGCTGCTACCAGTTCCGCGTCACCCGCGACAGCGAACTGTCCGTCGAAGACGACGACTTCAAGAACCTGCGCACCGCGCTGCAAGGCGAATTGCGCCAGCGCCAGTTCGGCGACGCGGTCCGGCTGGAAATCGCCGACACCTGCCCACAGCACATGGAATCGTTCCTTCTGACCCAGTTCAACCTGCAGGCGCGCGATGTCTACCGCGTCAACGGCCCGGTGAACCTGGTGCGCCTGATGCAGGTGCCGGACCTGGTGGACCGCTCCGACCTGAAATTCGCGCCGTTTGCGCCGTCGCTGCCGGTCGCGCTGCAGAAAAAAGCCAAGCCGCCGCTGTTCGAAACCATCCGCAAGGGCGACATCCTGCTGCATCACCCGTACCAGAGCTTCCAACCGGTGATCGACTTCCTGACCCAGGCGGCGACCGACCCGCACGTGGTGGCGATCAAGATGACGGTGTATCGCACCGGCACCGACTCGGTGCTGATGGAATCGCTGATCGCCGCCGCCCGCGCCGGCAAGCAGGTGACGGTGGTGGTGGAGCTGATGGCCCGTTTCGACGAAGAAGCCAATATCGGCTGGGCCAGCCGGCTGGAAGACGCCGGCGCCCACGTGGTGTACGGCGTGATCGGCTACAAGGTGCACGCCAAGATGCTGATGGTGGTGCGCCGCGAAGCGCACGGCCTGCACCGCTACGTGCACCTGGGCACCGGCAACTACCACCCGCGCACCGCGCGGATGTATACCGACTTCGGCCTGTTGACCTGCAACGAGGAAATCGCCAGCGACGTCAACGATATCTTCGTCCAGCTCACCGGCCTGGGCCGCGCCAGCAGCCTGAAGCACCTGTTCCAAAGCCCTTTCACCCTGCACAGCATGATCATGCAGTCCATCGAGCGCGAGATCGAGCACGCCCAGGCCGGCAAGCCGGCGCAGATCATCGCCAAGATGAATTCGCTGCTGGAGCCGCAGGTCATCCACGCGCTGTACCGCGCCAGCCAGGCTGGCGTGAAGATCCAGTTGATCGTGCGCGGCGTGTGCGCGCTGCGCCCAGGCGTGCCGGGCCTGTCCGACAACATCACGGTGCGCTCCATCGTTGGCCGCTTCCTGGAACACCCGCGCGTGTTCTACTTCTACAACGACCACAAGGAAGACCTGCTGATGTCCAGCGCCGACTGGATGGGCCGCAACTTCTTCCGCCGTATCGAAACCTGCGTGCCGATTCTGGACAGCAAGCTGAAGCGCCGCATCATCAAGGAAGCGCTGCGCATGTATCTGGAAGACAACGTCAACAGCTGGGAAATGCAGCCCGATGGCGGCTACAAACGCCGCTCCGGCCGCGGCAAGCCGCATTGCGCGCAGCTGGAACTGCTGGCGCTGTACACCGGCCCGCAGGCGGAATAAGCCATGACCGCTCTTGGTTATCTGGCTGCCGCGCTGCTGATGGTCGCCGGCCTCGCCGGCACCATCATCCCGGCCATCCCCGGCCTGCCCTTGCTGTTTGGCGGCCTGCTGCTGGCGTCCTGGCTGGATAACTTCCAGCATCTGGGCGCGATCAGCCTGAGCATTCTGGCTGTGCTGGCGGCGCTGGGCCTGCTGGTCGATTTTGTAGCCGGCCTGCTGGGGGCCAAGGCCACCGGCGCCAGCCGGCAAGCCTTATGGGGCGCCTTCATCGGCGGCCTGGCCGGCATGTTTCTCGGCCTGGTCGGCGTCATTCTGGGGCCGATGATAGGCGCGGTGATCGGCGAATTCCTCGCCCGCAAGGACGCCTTCCAGGCGGGAAAAGTCGGCATCGGCACCTTGCTCGGCTTCATCGTCGGCGCCGTGGCCAAGGTGGCCTGCGCCTTCGCCATGCTGGCCACCGCCGCGCTGGCATTGGTGTTCTGACCCGCATTTTCTCGATTCAAGCGCGGCCGGCATCACGCCGGCCGCTTTGCCATCTGTGCTTGCCACGCCGTTTTGGTAGAATCAGCGCTTAGTCCATTCAAACAATGTGAATAAGTCCATGGCCCAATACGTGATGTCGATGCTCCGCGTGAGCAAGATCGTCCCCCCGAAGCGTCAGATCATCAAGGACATCTCCCTGTCCTTCTTCCCCGGCGCCAAGATCGGCCTGCTGGGTCTGAACGGCGCGGGCAAATCCACCGTGCTGAAGATCATGGCCGGCGTGGAAAAAGAATACGACGGCGAGGTGCAATGGCAGCCTAACCTCAACATCGGCTATCTGCCGCAGGAACCGCAACTCGACCCGGAAAAAACCGTGCGCGAGGAAGTGGAAAGCGGCATGGGCGATGTGATGGGCGCGCAAAAGCGCCTGGAAGAAGTGTATGCCGCCTACGCCGACCCGGACGCCGACTTCGACGCCCTGGCCGAAGAACAGGCCAAACTGGAAGCCATCATCTCCGCCGGCGCCGGCGACAATGTCGAGCACCAGCTGGAACTGGCCGCCGACGCGCTGCGCCTGCCGCCGTGGGACGCCAAGATCGGCCCGCTGTCCGGCGGCGAGAAACGCCGCGTGGCCCTGTGCAAGCTCTTGCTGTCCAAGCCCGACATGTTGCTGCTGGACGAGCCGACCAACCACCTGGACGCCGAATCCGTCGAGTGGCTGGAACAGTTCCTGGTCCGCTTCCCCGGCACCGTGGTGGCGGTGACCCACGACCGCTACTTCCTGGACAACGCCGCCGAATGGATTCTGGAACTGGACCGCGGCGAAGGCATCCCGTGGAAGGGCAACTACTCGTCCTGGCTGGAACAAAAGGAAGCCCGCCTGGAGCAGGAAGCCAAGAGCGAAGGCGCCCGCATGAAGGCGATGAAGCAGGAACTGGAATGGGTGCGCCAAAACCCCAAGGGCCGCCAGGCCAAGTCCAAGGCGCGTATCGCCCGCTTCGAGGAGCTGTCCAGCTATGAAACCCAGAAGCGCAACGAAACCCAGGAAATCTTCATTCCGGTGGCCGAGCGTCTGGGCAATGAAGTGATCGAGTTCGAAAACGTATCCAAGGGCTTCGGCGACCGCCTGCTGATCGACAATCTGAGCTTCAAGGCGCCGGCTGGCGCCATCGTCGGCATCATCGGCCCCAACGGTGCCGGCAAGTCCACGCTATTCAAGATGATAGCCGGCAAGGAACAACCGGACGCCGGCTCGGTGAAGATCGGCCAGACCGTGCAAATGGCCTTCGTTGAGCAAACCCGCGAGGGCCTGGACGGCGACAAGACCGTGTTCGAAGACGTGGCCGCCGGCGCCGACATCCTGACCGTCGGCAAGTTTGAAATGTCCAGCCGCGCTTATCTGGGCCGCTTCAACTTCAAGGGCGCCGACCAACAGAAAAAGGTGGGCATGCTGTCCGGCGGCGAGCGCGGCCGTCTGCACCTGGCCAAGACGCTGCTGAAAGGCGGCAATGTGCTGCTGCTGGACGAACCGTCCAACGACCTTGACGTGGAAACCCTGCGCGCGCTGGAAGACGCCTTGCTGGAATACGCCGGCACCGTGTTCGTGATCTCGCACGACCGCTGGTTCCTGGACCGTATCGCCACCCATATCCTGGCGGCGGAAGGCGAATCGCAATGGACCTTATTCGACGGCAACTATCAAGAATACGAAGCCGACAAGAAGAAACGCCTGGGCGAAGAAGGCGCCAAGCCCAAGCGCATCCGCTACAAGCCGATCACCCGCTGATCATTACGCTGTTTGCCATGCCAAGCCCCCGCCTGCGGGGGCTAATGTGATGGTCAGCCCGACTCAACCGCCCTGCTGGCGTAAGCTAGCAGGGCGGTTTCCCTTTCTGCGCAGGAGGTCCTCATGGCTACCATCACCCTCATCGGCATCGATATCGGCAAACACAGCTTTCACCTGGTGGCACACGATGTCCACGGCAACATCTTGCTCAAACGCCAGTTTGGCCGCCACACCCTGATTGACTTCCTCGCCCGCCACCCGCCCTGCCGCATCGTCATGGAGGCCTGCTGCGGCGCGCACTGGCTGGCCCGCAAGCTGGCCGGCTTCGGCCATACCGTGCAGTTGATCGCGCCGCAATACGTGCGTCCCTTCGTCCAAGGCAACAAGAACGATTTTCTCGATGCCCAGGCCATTTGCGAAGCCGCATCGCGTCCCACCATGCGCTACGTCGCCGTGAAATCGCCCGAACAGCAGGCTCAGTCGGCGCTGCACCGTTTGCGTGAAGCGCGCATCCGCGAGCGGGTACAGACCGGCAACCAGATTCACGCCTTGCTGCTGGCGTTCGGCCTGGCGCTGCCGCAGGGGGTACGCGGGCTGCAGCAAGCGCATGTGCTGCTGAGAGAACACGATGCCGCCTTGCCCGAAGGCGCCTGGCGCGTGTTGGAGAAACAGTTGCAGCACCACGATCTGCTGCTGCAGGAGATCGAGACGCTGGATCGCGAGATCGCCGCTCAGGCTAAACAGGATGATGTGGCGCGGCGCTTGATGACGGTGCCGGGCATCGGCCCGATCACCGCCAGCCAGTTGGCGGCCGATGCCGGCAATGCCAAGGGGTACGGCCATGCGCGCGACTTTGCCGCCTCGCTGGGTCTGGTGCCGCGGCAGCACTCGACAGGCGGCAAGGCCAAGCTGCTAGGGGCTGTTGACGTTTGGTGAGTGGATCGCGTTTGAGCCGATTTGGCCCGGAAGCAAGGCGCGCAGTCCGACGCATAGTCATTCTATGCAAGGACTGGGCAACGCGGCTTCCGGACCAAAGCGGCCAAACCCGCAGGGCCGGGCGCCTTTCGTGCCGACTCTTCGTTGTTCCGCGCTGGCAGAGAATGACTATGCGGCGCGCGAAACGCCTCGATTCGGCGCAAAATGCATCGCGGCGCGACCGCTCCCCAAACGTCAACAGCCCCTAGGCATCAGCAAGCGCGGAGACAAATCGCTGCGCCGGCTGCTGGTGCAATGCGCGCATGTGATCATGCAGCGAGCGGCGCACTGGGACAGCGCCCTGGCCCAGTGGACGGCCCAGCTGATGCTGCGTCGGCCGAGCCAAGTGGTGGCGTGCGCGGTGGCGAATAAATTGGCGCGGGTGGTGTGGGCGATTCTGGCCCAAGGCGGCGAGTATCGCCCGCATCCCCGCGCCGGGATGTAAAAACCGCCGGGCGATCCCCCGGCGGTTAGGAGCAGACCTGCTTTTGCGACGACAGACCCTGATGACGACAATCGGCCAAACGGCTTGGCGGCAAACCTGACATGCAAAATAGTCTGTGCAGACTGTGGGGCTTTTGAGGACCGTCAGGCGCGGCTCACATCATGGACCGGGCGGCATTGCCCACCGAGAGTCCAGATAGATTAGAGCAAGCCTACCTTGTCAGTATGAATCAGTGTTCTGGAGTTGCAAAACTCGGGCTGACCATAGATTTTGCTGCCCGCTCACTCCAGATAACGCGCGGTGATGCGCTCCATCTCGCCGCTTTCGCGCAGCCAGCGGAACGCATTATTCAGCCTCTGGGCCACATCTTCCGGCATGCGCTTGCCGCAGGCCAGGTAAATGCGAGTCTCCTGCAGCCTCAGCGCTTCCTGGATTTGCGCGGCGCTGCGTCCCTGCTTCTTCACCAGATAACGCGCAACCGGGCTATGCACGGCCCAGGCATCGGCCACGCCCATGCTCAGCTCGCGATACGCGTCTTCCGTGGTGGGCAGATCGGCAAAAGCCACATCGTGCTGATGCAGCCATTCGGCCATGGACGACCCCAGCAATGCCACTACGCGCTTGCCCTTCAAGTCGGCCAGCGTGCGGATATCAGCCTGCTTATCCGCCAATACATACAGCGATTGGCTGCTGCTATCCAGCAAACCGACCCAGCGGTATTGCTCCTCGCGCTTGGGCGAGCGGGTCAAGGGCGCCAAACAGCCATACGTTTCGCTCTGCGCCTGCATCTGCGCCCGCTTCCAAGGCAGATCCACCCATTGCCCGCGCAGGCCGACATGGGCCAACGCCTGCTGGATGGCCTCCAGCGCGATGCCCTGTCGCGGCGGCACATCCGCGCCGATGATGAATGGCGGGTAGTCGATCGAATAAAGATGGATGACGATGGATGACTCGGCCGCATGCAACGGCAGGGAACCCAGGCAGCCCAATATCAGCCCAAACAGTTTCTTCATTCCACCCTCTCCAGCGGCAGCGTCCCGTGACGGTGTAAAATGGCAACCATGTCATTGCGAACCCTTATTCTTTGTAGCAGCTTATGCTTGGCCGCTTGCGCCTCCTCGCCTCCGGCCAACGCGCCGGCTCCGGCGGGCTACTACCGTGTGCAGTCCGGCGACACGCTGTACCGCATTGCCCGTCAATACAAGCAGAGCGTGGGCAATCTGGCACGCTGGAACCAATTGGCCGACAGCTCCAGCATCCAGGCCGGGCAATTGCTGCGAGTCCAGCCGCCGGCCGGCGCCGGCAAATCCGCGTCGGCGGCGAACAAGCCATCGGCCAAAGCCGCGCCGGCCAAGCCGGCGGAAAAACCAGCCGCGCCGCCGCCCAAACTGACCATCAAGCTGCAATGGCCGGCCGATGGCGCGGTCATTGCCAATTACGACGGCAATCGCAATAAGGGGCTGGATATCGCGGGCCAGGCCGGCGATCCGGTGCGCGCCGCCGCCGCCGGCAAGGTGGTGTATGCCGGTAAAGGCATACGCGCCTACGGCAATCTGCTGATCGTCAAGCACAACGCCGACACGCTGACCGTCTACGCCCATAATCAGCGTCTGCTGGTCAAAGAGGACGATCAAGTCAGCGCGGGTCAGCAGATCGCCACCATGGGCGACTCCGGCGCCAACCGCGTCAAGCTACACTTCGAATTGCGGCTGGGCACCCAGGTGGTCAATCCGGCCGCCTATCTGCCGCATCGTTGACGAGCCGGCCAGCCCGCCAACGCTCCGCCGCCTGTACAACAAGATAACGACATGAACCGCACCTTGCTCCCGCTCCTGCTAGCCGCCGCGCTGGCAGGCTGCGCCGCCCAGCCGCCCAAGCAACCCGCCCATGCATCCGCGCCGTTGCCCGCCGCCGCCTCGGCGCCGGCAGTCGAATCCGCCCCGCCTGCGCCCGTTCAGCCGCCGCAGCCCCCCGCGCCCAAGCCTGCGGCCGCGCCGCGCAACTTCATCCCGACATCCGTTCCCCCAGGCGTGCGCGACCGCCAAGGCTGGATCGCCGATATCGACAGCGCCTTCCGCCATCTGCAGATCCCGCCCACCGCCGAAAACGCCTGCGCGCTGGCGGCGGTGATCGAGCAGGAATCGAGCTGGCAGGCCGACCCTACGGTGCCGGGCCTGCCGAAAATCGTCTGGAGCAAGATAGAGGAACGCGCCCACCGCTATCTGGTGCCGCTGTCGGTGGTGAAAACCGCGCTGCTGAAAACTTCGCCCAATGGCCAGAGCTACAAGGCGCGGATAGATGGCCTGCGCACCGAGCGCGAGATGAACCAGCTGTACGAGGACATGGCGCGGGAAGCCAAGCAAATGGGGCTGCCGATGGAGATGAAGAACCCCATCCGCACCGGCGGGCCGATGCAGGTCAGCGTGGAGTTCGCCGAATCCCACGTCAAGGCCTGGCCCTACCCGTATGCGCACCGCGACAGCATCCGCCACCAGGTCTTCACCCGCCGCGGCGGGGTCTACTTCGGCGCGGCCATCCTGCTGCAATACCCCGCGCCGTACCAGGACATGCGCTACCGCTTCGCCGACTTCAACGCCGGCCGCTACAGCAGCCGCAACGCGGCGTTCCAGGCCGCGCTGTCCCGCATCGGCGCGCGCAAGCTGGCGCTGGATGGCGATCTGTTGAATTACCAAGACAGCAAGCCCTCCGGCAGCCAGCAGGCTGCGCTGACGCTCGCCGGCAAGCTAGGCATGAGCCGAGACGCCATCCTGCGCGATTTGAAACAGGAAAAATATTCGGCCTTTGGCCAGAGCGAGCTGTACCGCCGGGTGTTCGCGCTGGCGGACCGCCAGCATGGCAAGCCGCTGCCGCGCGCCATCATGCCGCAGATCGACCTCAAAAGCCCCAAGATCACCCGCAAGCTGACTACGCAGTGGTTCGCCGAGCGAGTGGATGGCCGCTATCAACGATGCCTGGCGCGCGTGAGCGCCGCCGACTGATGCCAAGCCGCTGACGACGTCATATAATCCCATGCAACGGCCGGTTTCCCGGCCGTTCTACATTTAAAAAAATAGCGGCAACGCCGCACTTGCTCAGGTTATTCCCATGCGTTCCACTTTTTCGTATTTCCGCGGCTCGCTGGCCTTCAGCGTCGCCGTGCTGGCCGCAGTCGCCTGGTACGGCTTTGACTCAGGCGGCGCCGAGCGCGCCAGCGCCTTTTTGCTCACCACCCTGGTGCTGGCCGTGCTGGAAACCAGCGTCTCTTTCGACAATGCGGTGGTCAACGCCGGCATTCTCAAGGTGATGAGCCATCGCTGGCGCCAGATTTTCATGACCGTCGGCATCGCGGTGGCGGTGTTCGGCATGCGCATCCTGTTTCCGCTGCTGATCGTCGCCACCGCCGGCGGCGTCTCAATGACCGAAGCCTTCATCGTCGCCACCAAGCAGCCGCAGCGCTATCAGCAGATCATGCACGACAGCCATCTGATGATCATGGGCTTTGGCGCGACCTTCCTGTTGATGGTGGTGATCGAATACTTTGTCCAGCACGAGAAGGACGAACACTGGCTGCCCGGCATCGAACCGCTGCTGGCCAAACTGGGCAGCGTGGAAAATGCCCAGTCTCTGGTCACCATCCTGCTGGTGGCGATGGTGGCGGCCTGGGTGCCGGCCGGCCAGAAACTGGCCTTCATCAGCAGCTGTTTCTGGGGCTATGTGGTGTTCATGGTGCTGCACATGTTCAAGCAGCTGTTCGGCGGGATGGATATCAAGACCGCCGCGGCCAGGAATGGCCTGATCGGCTTTGTCTATCTGGAAGTGCTGGACGCCAGCTTCTCGATGGATGGCGTGATCGCCGCCTTCGCCATCACCAGCGACTTCTGGCTGATCGCCGGCGGCCTTGGCATTGGCGCGATGTTTGTGCGCTCGCTGACCATCTACCTGGTGGAACGCGACGTCATCGGACAGTTCAAGTACCTGGAAGTCTCGGCTTTCTGGGCGATTGCCGCGCTGGTCGGCATCA
Source organism: Chromobacterium sp. ASV23 (assembly GCF_016428945.1). Lineage (NCBI taxonomy): Bacteria > Pseudomonadati > Pseudomonadota > Betaproteobacteria > Neisseriales > Chromobacteriaceae > Chromobacterium > Chromobacterium sp. ASV23. The sequence goes on along the minus strand of NZ_JAELTR010000018.1, from coordinate 36,566 downwards.
TGTTCGCCGCCGCGCTGCATGTGGAGCTGGGCGAAGTGGTCACCGGGCTGATCAGCGTCGCCATCATCGGATTGGGCGTGCTGACCAGCCTGCCCTCGCGCCAGCGGCGCTGAAACGCCAAAGGCCGGGAAACAAGCCCGGCCCTTGGCGTCAAACAGCCGGCGCCCCGCACGGGGCAACCGGACCATCAGGCTGACGTGCTCAGCAAGGCGCCGACGCCGGAGCTGGTGCCCAGCTGGTTTTGCTGCAGATTATTGCTCAGATTCTGCAGGAAGGACTGCAGCGACGCCTGTGACGATTGGCCGCTACTGCTGCTGACGCCCAAGGCCTGCTGCAGATTCTGGAAGGCGGTTTGCAGCGTGGAGGTAGCGTCATTCTGCGTACCGTTGGCGATGTCCTGCAACAGCTGTTGCAGATTGTTCTGCAAGCCGCCGTAGCCGCCGCTCCCTCCAACCGAGCCCGAAGCACCGTCTTGGTCTGCGCCGCCGCTATCGACATCGCCGTCATTGTCCTGACTGCCCGTGCTGGCACTGCCATTGGCACCTGCGGCCCCCTCCTGCTGCAATGCCTGGAACAAGGAGTGAATAAAGGCGTGAACCGCCTGTTGCTGATTGCCGCCAGCCGCGCCGATAGCACCACTGTCCGTGCTGTCGGTACCATCACTACTGCCAGAAGCAGAGGATGTGGAAGAGTTGCCAGACGACGACTGCAACAAACCAGACTGCTGCAATGCCTGCAGCACATCCTGCCCGAACTGACCGCCGCCATGATGATGATGGTGTCCGCCTCCCTGGCCCTGGACCGCACCGCTGCTACCTTGCTGCGATGGATCAGACGATAATGTTTCTTGAATATCCACCTGCGTGTACTGCAATGAGATTGAGCTGCTGCCCAGAGACCCGACTGACATGATGCTCTCCTTGACTAGACCCGATGACCCGCCCAGCTCGCGCTGATATCGGTATATCGGCGCCATGCCAGCCAGACTAAGCGACAGAGTATAAATTTCTGTTAATTAAGGGAAATTTCCAGCCAATTTTCCGCCGGCGCTGCTCCAGTATAGTCATTGCCATCCCGCGCCGCTCAGGCGCTGGTGTCGATCAAGGAACCGACCCCTCCGGCATTCTGCAACTGGGTGCTCTGCAAGGTCACCAGATTCTGCAAAAAGGTATGCAGCGTGGCATGCGTGGCCGCTCCGGCAACGGCATTGCCGCCCAGCGACTGCTGCAGGTCTTTGAACGCCTGCGTGATGCCGGACGTGGCATTGTTCTGCACGCCATGGTCCACGTCCTGCAGCAGCCTCTGCAAATTGCCTTGAAAATCGCCATAGCCGCTGGCGGACTGCCCCTGCTCGGAACCGCCGCCGCTGGAAAGTCCTTCCGATTGCACCGCCTGATACACCGCGTGCACAAAAGTATGCAGCGCCTGCTGCACATTGCCGGCGCCGGACGCGGCGCCTACGGCATCCGATCCCTGCAGCGCGGCGGCCCCCGCCGATTGTCCTTGCGATTGCGCGGCCGCTGCGCCGGACAGATTGATGCCGGACTGCTGCAAAGCCAGCGCGACCTCCTGGCCAAAGCCGCCGTCTTGTCCATCATTCTGACTGCGACGCGCCGGCGCCGCAGCCTGCGCGCCGCCTTGACCAGGCGGCGTCAGCACGCCAGGCGCCGACACCGCAAGGTACTGCATTGAAATGGAACCGCCCACCGCGCCAACAGCCATCGCCCCCTCCTCGCCGCGGACCGCCTTGGCGCCGCATGCCAGTCAGCAACAACATGTCAAATAGCAGACTCAATGCCAAATCGGATGCCAATCATCGATTACAAATAGCATCAACATCACTATAGAAGGGGAAAAAAGATGCGCAAAGGCGGAGGAAGACGGAAAAACGCGGGACAACCGGCGCGGCGAAGAAAACGCCGCGCCTAAATGCAGATCGCTAGCCGATCCGGCACAGCAGCAGCAAGGCCAGCACCGTGCCCGCCGCCGCCAGGCCATAGGTCAAGGCCTTGGCCAGCGCGCCGCCATGGATGCCGACATCGTGCAGGCTGTGATAGATGCGGTGAGCGGCGTGCCACAGCAGCAGGCTGATCAGCCCCCACAGCGCGGCCTTGCCGATCAGGCTATGCGCCAGCGCCAGCGCGCCTTGGTAACTCGCGGCTTTGGCCGGCAGCCAACCCAGCGGCGCGGCGAAGCCCGTGATAGCCACCAGCATCGGCCCGAACAGCGCGGCCAGCATGCCGCCTGCGCCGAACAGCCCCCAGAAGATGGGCGCATGAGAACGCTTCAGTTGCCTGTTTTTCATTGCGATATCCCCCAGACGATGCCCAGCAGCGCCAGGCTGGCCAGCAAGGTGGCGGCGAAACCGCCGGCGGTGATGGCGGCGGCGGACACGCGCTTGCCGCCGACGATGAGCGGCGGCAAGGTGCGCGGCATGATCTTGAACCAGGTGTAGCTGTGGTAGCCGATCATGGCGAGCAGGATCAGGTGGAACAACAGCGCCAGCGGGCTTTGCAGCGCGGCGATGAAGCCGTTCCACGCCGCCTCGCCCTGGGACAAATGCCACAGGCCGCACAGCAGCACAAAGCCGTAGGCGGCGACGAACAGCGCCGTGCCCTCGTGGATCATGTACTCGATGAAATACGGGTTCTTCTGCCACCAGCCGTCCATCGGCCGGACATAAGGCTTGCGCTTGCTCATTTGCATGCTCCCTTAGGTCTGACGAATCGCAGGAAATAGTCCTTGGCCACTTCGGTCTTGTTCAGGTTGACCGCATTGGCCGGGTCCACCGCCTTGGGGCAGACTTCCGAGCAGTAACCGACCGCCGTGCAGTTGAACACGCCCTCCTGCGCGGCCAGCAGCGCCATGCGCTGCTCGGACGCGCCATCGCGGCTGTCCTGGTTGTAGCGGTGCAAGAGCGCGATGGCGCCGGGGCCGAGGAAATCCGAGTTCAGGCCGTATTGCGGACAGGCGGCGTAGCACAGCAGGCAGTTGATGCAGCCGCTGAACTGGGCGTACCAGTCCATCTGCGCCGGCGTCTGCTTGTACTCGCCCTCGGACAAGGGCTTGTCTTCCTTGGGCACGATATAGGGCGTGATGCTTTCGAGTTTCTCGATAAAGTCGTCCAGCACCACCACCAGATCGCGCTCGATCGGGAAGTGGTTCAAGGGCTCGATGCGCACCGTGCCCGGATAGTCGCGCAGGAAGGTCTTGCAGGCGAGCTTGGGCACGCCGTCCACCATCATGCCGCAGCTGCCGCAAATGGCCTGGCGACAGGACCAACGGAAGGCCAGCGTGCCGTCGAGATAATCGCGGATGTATTGCAGGCCCTGCAGCACCGACATGTCGTCGCTGTACGGCACGTCGAAGCCTTGCAGCCACGGCTCCTGGTCCAGCTCGGGGCGGTAGCGCAGCACCTCGATATGGATGGTTTTGTCCGTCATGCCTGTTCTCCTTTTTCTGCGGCCACCCCCGCCGCGCCATAGGCGCGCACGCCGGGTTGGGACGTGGTGATCTTCACTTCGCCGTACTCGATGCGCGGCCCGGCACCCGGCTGATAAATGGCGTGGCTGTGCTTGAGGAAGTTGACATCGTCGCGCTGCTCGAAGCCGTCCAGCCGCTGGTGGGCGCCGCGCGACTCCTTGCGGTTCAACGCCGAATGCGCCATCGCCTCGGCCACGTCCAGCTGGTAGCCCAGCTCGATGGCCAGCAGCCAGTCGCTGTTCCACACGCAGGACTTGTCTTCCACATTGACGTTCTGGAAGCGTTGCTTGAGTTCGGCCAGCTTGTCGCAGGTGGCGCGCATGCTGTCTTCCATGCGGTAGATGCCGCAGCCGGCTTCCATGGTTTCCGCCATTTCGCGGCGCAAATCGGCGATGCGCTCGGTGCCGTCTTTGGCCCGCAGCGCGTGCAGACGGGCCTCAGCCGCTTGCGCCTGCTTCAACAGCCCCTCGCGCTTGGCCGGCTTGCTGTCGCGGGCGAAGCGCGCGGCCTCGATGCCGGCCACCTTGCCGAACACCGACAGCTCGGCCAGCGAGTTGGACCCCAGGCGGTTGGCGCCGTGGATGCCGACGCTGGAGCATTCGCCTGCCGCGTACAGGCCCGGCATCGGCGCGGCGCAATGTCCGTCCACCAGAATGCCGCCCATGGTGTAGTGCACGGCCGGCCGCACCGGGATCGGTTCCTTGGCTGGATCGATGCCGAGGAACTCCTCGGCCAGCTCGCAGATTTGCGGCAGCCGCTCGCGCAGCTTGGCGTGGCCTAGGTGGCGCAGGTCCAGATACACGGCGGAACCCCACGGTCCCTGCACGGTGCGGCCCTTTTGCTGCTCGTACCAGAAGGCCTGGCTCAGCCGGTCGCGCGGCCCCAGCTCCATGAACTTGTTGCGCGGCTTGTCCTCGGCCGGCCCCAGGCCGTAGTCCTGCAGATAACGGTAGCCGTCCTTGTTGATCAACAGGCCGCCCTCGCCGCGGCAGGCCTCGGTGAACAACAGGCCGGTGCGCGGCATGCAGGTGGGGTGGTATTGGACAAACTCCATATCGCGCAGCGGCACCCCGTGGCGATAAGCCAGCGCCATGCCGTCACCGGTGACGATGCCGCCGTTGGTGTTCTCGCGGAACACGCGCCCGGCGCCGCCGGTGGCCATCACCACCGCGCCGGCCTCGATCAGCACGCTCTCGCCGCTGGCGATCTCGATGGCCAGCACGCCGCGCGCCTGGCCGTCCTCGACGATCAGGTCGGCGCAGAAGTATTCGTCAAAGCGCTGAATCTGCGGAAACTGGATGGAGGTCTGGAACAGCGTGTGCAGCATGTGGAAGCCGGTCTTGTCGGCGGCGAACCAGGTGCGCTCTATCTTCATGCCGCCAAAGGCGCGCACGTTGACGCTGCCGTCCTCCTTGCGGCTCCACGGACAGCCCCAGTGCTCCAGCTGCACCATTTCTTCCGGGCACTGGCGGACGAAATACTCCACCACGTCCTGTTCGCACAGCCAGTCGCCGCCGGCCACGGTATCGTCGAAGTGGGCGTCGAAGCTGTCATGATCCTGCTTGACCGCCGCCGATCCGCCCTCCGCCGCCACCGTGTGGCTGCGCATCGGGTAGACCTTGGACACCAGCGCGATCTTCAGCTTGGGATCGAACTGGGCGGCGGCGATGGCCGCCCTCAGGCCGGCGCCCCCGGCGCCGACAATCACTACGTCTGCTTGGCAGGTCTTCACGCGATTCCCCTGTCAGAAGTAAAAATGCGTCAATGCGTAGGCTGCCACCGTGGACACGCCCACCCCGATCAGGCCCGGCATCATGAAACTGTGGTTAAGCAAATATTTGCCGATGCGCGTGGTGCCGCTGCGGTCCATATTGATGGCGGCCAGGTCGCTCGGATAAAAAGCGAAGAAGAAATAGGCGTAACAGGACGGCATGATGGCCAGCAGCTGGTGCGGACTCAGGCCCAGCGCCAGTCCGAACGGCACCATGATGGTCAAGGTGGCGGCCTGGCTCTTGACGAAGGCCGACACGGCGAACATGGCCAGCGCGAAGGTCCACGGCGCGTACTCCACCATCACCTTGATGTTGTCCACCAGGAAACCCTGGTTGGCCTTGACGAAGGTGTCGCTCATCCAGGCGATACCGAAAATGGACACTACGGCGATCATGCCGGCGGTAAAGACTTCGGAACGGGCGATGGTGGCGGCCTTGGCGTTGGACAGAAACAGGATGAAGGCGCCGAAGGCCAGCATCACGAACTGCACCGCCGTCGTCATCGGCACCGTCTTGCCCTTCTCATCCATCGGCAGCCAGTGCGGGAACAGCGCCAGCAACACCACCACCAGAATGCCGGTGAAGAACAGGATGACGGAAGGCTTGGCATGCGCCGGCAGCACCTTGTCCAGGGTGGTCACGGATTTTTCTATCGAGGCGCGAAATTCCGGGTCCTGCAGCCGCTCCTGGTACTCCGGGTCCTGATCCAGCTCGGCGCCGCGTTTCAGGCTCCAGAAGGCGGCGGCCGCCACGCCGATCAAACCGGCGGGAATCGTGACCATCAGGATCTGCCACAGCGTCAGCGGCTGGCTGCTGTGCGCGGTCATCGCCAGCAAGGACGTCACGGCCGCGGCGGCCGGGCTGGCGGTGATCCCCATCTGCGAGGCCACGCTGGCCATCGCCATCGGCCGCTCCGGACGGATCTTGGTCTTCAGCGACACGTCGGCGATCACCGGCAGCAGCGAATACACCGCGTGGCCGGTGCCGACGCACATGGTCAGCAAAAACGTGGACATGGGCGCAAGAAAGGTGATCTGCTGTGGGTGCTTGCGCATGACCTTTTCCGCCTGCTGCACCAGGAAGTCCAGCCCGCCGGCCACCTGCAGCGTGGCCGAGGCCGTCACCACCGCCAGGATGATCAGCATCACCGTGATCGGCGGCTCGGCCGGCGCCACCCGGAACACGAAGGCCAGCACGGCGACGCCCAGGCCGCCTATCATGCCCAGCGCCACCCCGCCGCGCCGGATGCCGATCAGAATCGCCGTCAGCAACAGCGCGAATTCAATCCAGAAAGTCCACATGTCTGCTCTCCTTGGCCTGCTTGTCGCGCTGTCGCCAAACCGGAAACATCGGACCCACCGGCCGCTTGCCCATTACCTGTTTATATGGCCTGCGGCGAAACCGGGGCTAGACCTTGATCAAGCGAAGAGGACTTAGTGGGTGAAATACCCGGAGCGCATGGGAAACATGAAAGCACAAGGGGCAGACTCTCGGTACGACCTGTCCTTTAGTATGAAAATCGGCGAATCAAGGGAACCTATAACAGGCATTATGCGCACATCCTTAAATTGCGCATCGCTCGCCGATTGGCGTTCACGCTCATTCCCGCATGGAGAAAGCGCAATGCATAATTACCGTCTGCTCCTTCCCGCCGCCCTGCTGCTGAGTGATCTGGCAAGCGCACACCCCGTGCCGCTGCCCAACCCACACATTCCAGGCTATTCGTTTCCGGAGTCCGAGTCGCAACTGATGGACTGGATCAACCAGCCGACGCCGGCCAACACGCGGCAGATCTATCGTCACGGCTGGGGGCTTTGGGCCTCGTTGACCGCGCCCAGCGGGCAGTCGGAATTCGACATTCCCAATGTCCCGGTTTACCTTACCTGGCTGACCCCGGCGGAGGTGGCCGCGCTGCCTTCCAACCCCGAGCAGTTGAAGGCGCAGGCGTCCACGCCGCGGCAGCTGCAATTGCGCGTGCCGCGCCAGTTCCAGCGTGTTCCAGGTTTCCAGGAAAAATTACAGGCGAAAAAGGCCGAACTGAGCGCCAAGGCCAATCCGTCAACCAGCGACATGCGAGACACATCTGTTTTTGAAATGGTGGCCTACGATCCCGCTGCCGCAGAGTTTGCCCGTAAGAACCAATTGTTTTCCAAGGCCGAGCTGACCAAGATATACGACGCCGGCAACGCCTCGATCCCCGCGTTCCCATCCAACGCCGTCACCATCAAGCCCGTGTACAAGCTGGTGAGCAAGGCGAACATGGTCAAGGGCAGCTCTTTGTACGTGATGCCGGCCTGGCCCGGCACCCCCAAAGTGACGCCGGCCATCGAGAAAAACGGCTTTTCCGAAGACAAATGGCCCGGCTGTGTTTACATCGACGCCAAGAACCCCGGCAAATCCAAGGCAGACCGCACCGACCCCTCCTGTAGCCATCCCAATGCCAGCAACACCTTCGCTCTGGGAGACTTCATCGCCTACCCCGTCACCGCGGACAACGTGAAGCAATTTCAGCAATTGGTCCAAGACCAGCTGAAACAGTCGGTGGAGGTCGGCGATGCGCTGATCCTGATGGCCATGCATGTCACCACGCGCGAAATCACCGAATGGACGTGGCAAACCTTCTTCTGGACGCCGAACCCGGCCAAGCCTCCCCTGCCCGGCAATCGCGCGGCCGCCGCGGCGCGGCCGGCTCAAGTGGCATGGCCCGCCGCCCACTACGCCATGTCCATCGGCTACCAGATGGTGGCGCCGAATCAGCCGATCAACGACGGCAAGAGCGTGGGCCAGCCGGTGACGGTATACAACCCGTATCTGGAATCTGACTTCAACGCCGCCACCTTCACCGCTCCGCCGGTCAATGTCGGCATCTACAGCCCCGTCAGCAAGCGGACCTTCCACGCCACCGTCGGCGTGCAGACCAACTGCATGACCTGCCACTCCGGCGCCTCGGTACAGATGGACAGCAAGGCCAGTGCGATAGGCTACTCCACCAACTTCTACATTCCGCGCAACGCGCCGATGTTCAAGGGCAATCTGCAGACCGACTTCCTGTGGTCGATCGCGGACGACGCCAAATAGTCGGAAACAGCCCTGCCCATGCGACAAGACCGGCTTACGCCGGTCTTGTTATTTGCCTGTGTTACAGATGATAGCTGCTGCCGGTCATCAGCCTGGCCGACAGCTTCATCGCCGCCTTCAAGGGCGCGGGCAGCTCGGCGGCGCCCAGCTCGTGCGCCATCTCGGCGTGCTGCAGTTCGTCGTCGCGCATCTGGCTGACGATGGCGCGGCTGCGCGCGTCGCCTTCCGGCAACTCGCTTAGATGGCTGTCCAGATGCGCGCCCACCTGGCGCTCGGTTTCCTGCAGAAAGCCCAGGTTCCACTTGTCGCCAAGCACGCCGGCCGCCACCCCCATCGCCAGCGAGCCGGTGTACCACAGCGGATTGAGCAGGCTGGGGCGGCCGCCCAGCTCGCGGATGCGGCGTTCCGTCCAGGCCAGATGCTCGATCTCTTCCTGCGCCGCCTGACGCAGCGCCTCGCGCGCCGCCGCGTCGCGCGCCGTCAACGCCTGGCCCTGATACAAGGCTTGGGCGCACACCTCGCCGCAATGGTTAACCCGCATCAGGCCCAATGCATGCCGTTTTTCCGCCGCGCTCAGTTCGGTCTCGGCGATATCCTGATCCGGATGCGCGCGGCCGCTATGCGCCGGCGCGCACAAGGTGCGCAGGCCCTTGTCCAGTTCGGTGATCAGCTTGTCCAGCATCGGCACGGCTCCAGCAATTCGTCAAACCGCTGATTATACCTGGCCGGCACAGCGACGGCAGCTGCTGATATAATCAGCCGGTTAAACCTGTTTATCTACTCAACACGAAGGATTGCGCGCAATGAACCTCGCAAGCATCGGCCCGGGCAAAGACATGCCGGGCGACTTCAACGTCGTCATCGAAATCTCCGCCAACGCCGCTCCGATCAAATACGAATTCGACAAGGAATGGAACACGCTGGTGGTGGACCGCTTCATGGGCACCTCCATGATGTACCCGGCCAACTACGGCTTCGTGCCGCAAACCCTGGCCGGCGACGGCGATCCGGTCGACGTGCTGGTGGTCACCCCGTTCCCGCTACCGCCGGGCGTGGTGGTGCGCTGTCGCGCCCTGGGCCTGATCAAGATGGAAGACGACGGCGGCGTGGACGCCAAGCTGGTGGCCGTGCCGGTGGAAAAGCTGTGCCCGATGTACAAGTCCATCCAGAAGCTGGAAGACCTGCCGGAACTGCTGCGCGCGCAGATGGTGCACTTCTTCGAGCACTACAAGGATCTGGAAAAGGGCAAGTGGGTCAAGATCCAGGGCTGGGGCACGCTGGAAGACGCCAAAACCGAACTGGTGGAAGGCATTGAGCGCTTCGGCAAGTAAGCGCCTCAAAATGCAACCGGCCGGCAGGCCGGTTTTTTAACGCCCTAAAATGCTGCATTGCACAATTCAGCCATTCAGCCTGATAATGGATTGCTGTGGCGTACGCTTTCTGCCACGCTTTAAATCAGAATGAGCCGCCTGACGGCGGTCCCATGGTGCCCAAACATGGCTGTTTCCTTCCGCATGCGGGGACAAGCGCCCCATTTGTCCTGGTTCTTGCGCCGGCTAGAAGCGCAAGGGCTGGCGGCTGCGCCGGAACACGACACGCCATCGCGCCTGCCTGCAGGGTGGGTCGGCATCGAGCTGGATGATTGTTGGCTAGACCTTGCCGTGGATAGCGATCATGCGCTGGAAGCGCGGCACGCCTATTGCCGCCAGGCAGGCATGGATCTGTTGGAGCTCGCCGGGGACTGGCTGCCGCCCGGCGCCGAGCATGGCTTCATGCTGCTAGTCGGCAACGCGCCGGCGCCGGACAGCGCCGCCTGGCAGCTGCTGGATGCCTTGGCGCCGCAACCCGGCTGCTGGCTGCATAGCGGGCCGCTCCACAGCGCCCGCTTCTGCCAACGGGTATTCGCCGCGCTGTTGCATGCCTGCCACTCCTCCCTACTGCCTCCCGATGCTCAGCCGCGCAATCTGCAATGGGAGCAGATGCTAGGGGAACAATGGCTGCTGGCCGACAAATTGCGCCAATTGGCGGCCAGCTACCTGACAGACCGCATCGGACTCACCCCGCCCTACCCGTCCCCATTGCCGGAAAGCGCGCGCCATTACGCGGCCAACCTAGCCCGGAGCATTGTTTTGACGCTGCCGCAGCAACAGGATTGGGACAAACTGCTGCAGGAATTGTCCGCGCTTCTACAAACGCGAGATCAGCAGCAAGCCGGGCACACTTAGACTGGAAATGAACGGCAATCAGCAGGCCGGCTGCAAATCATGAACGCCTGGTTTCCACAGGATTTGTAGAACTCAAGAACTGATAATTTTCCGCTCCGCTTGGCCCAAAACAAACCGCCCCGGCATCAGCCGGGGCGGTTTGCGTCTTCCGGGGCAGCGAGCCAGATCAGGCGGCGGCGGTAGTGGACTTTTTGCGAGCTACGGCAGCGCTGGCGGCTTTGGCCGAATTGGTAGCGGCTTCAACACCGGCTTCAGCAATCTCGGCGCTCACCTTCTTGGCGGTCTTGGACACGCTTTCGAAAGCGGCGGTGGAGGTGTTCAGCAGGGTCTTCATCGCGGACACGGCGATGTCGGAGCCGGCCGGGGCGTTCTTCGACAGACGCTCCAGGCTGGTTTGCAGCGCCTTGTTGTTTTCGGCGATCTGCTCTTCAACAAAAGCGGTCAGCTCATTTTGCGTAGCCAAGGCAGCGTCGTACACGTGGCGGGCGGCGGAGAAAGCTTGATCCAGAGCCGGCTGAGCCAGGCCGCTTTGCACGTCGCCCAGGGCCTTGACGTCCTTCACTTCGCTCAAAGTCTTGAAAGCCTGGGCGTTGTCGTTCAGCAGCTTGCGCGACAGGTCCAGTTGCAGGCTGGCGAAACGCTCGGCGCCGGCCAGTACGATGGAGGAAAGACGAACAGCCTTGTCGAACTGCGATTGACCAAGGGCGGAGAGTTCTTGCGTGGTGGTAAACATGTAATCAGCTCCTAGAATGTCGGGGACACAGCGATACAGCAGCAAAACTGTCGTTCCGCGCAATGATGTTGCAGCGCAACAATCACACTTTACCGTCAACAGATCGCGCAGGTCAAGGATTTGTTGCATTGCACAATGAACTAAACGGCTATTTCTGCAGAGTTTTTACTACACAATCATTCCATAAAGATGACAATTACGCGCCTGTCCCTCAGGACATGCCGAACTGAGGTTTTTTTGCAATGCAACGCAGATGGCCTCCGCTCACAGACACGCCGCCGCCCGCCGGCCTCACGCCATCCGGCCCGCCAAGCAAAGCAGCCATTGAAACCCCGACGCCAAGCCAGTACACTCGCCCATAGAAGAAATCTATCCAGTTAAAGCCATCTCATGAGCCCTGTGGCCAACGCCTTTGATATCAAATCCGCCAGTCTGGACCTGCTGGCCATCTTGCTGCGCACCGATAATCTGGACGAACTGAGCCAGGCTCTGGACGCGCGGTTCGGCAACACCAGCGACGCGCCTGCAGAGGCCTTCGTGCTGGATGTGGAGGCCCTGCCCAATCCGGCCGACCTCGACTTCGGCCGCTTGCTGCCCTTGCTGAGCCGCCGCGGCATCCGCGCCGTGGCGCTTCGCCATCCGGACAACGCGCTGGCCGCCGTGGCCGGCCGCTTCGGCCTGGCCTTCGCCAACAGCGCCGCCCAGCCCCGCTCGGTGCAAACGGTGCAGGAGCCGGCGGCCAAGCCCGCCGCCGAAGCGCCTGCGCCGGCCCCCGCATCGTCATGCATGATCATCGACCGGCCGGTCCGCGCCGGCCAGCAGATCTATGCCAAAGGTTGCGATCTGGTTGTGCTGGCCATGGTCAACACCGGCGCCGAAGTCATCGCCGACGGCAACATCCACGTTTATGCTCCATTGCGGGGGCGCGCGCTGGCCGGCGCGCGCGGCAACCCGCAAGCCCGCATTTTCACCCGCAGCATGGAAGCCGAACTGGTATCCATCGCCGGGGTGTACCGCACCATTGAACAGGCTTTGCCCGAAAGCATTCTGGGCAAACCCACCCAAATCTATCTTGAAAACGAGCGCCTGGTGATGAGCGCGCTCGGCGAGTAAAACATTTTCCAAAGGAAAGCCCCGTGGCAAAAATCATCGTTGTGACATCCGGCAAGGGTGGCGTAGGCAAAACCACCACCAGCGCAAGCTTCGCTTCCGGCCTGGCACTGCGCGGCCACAAGACTGTCGTGATCGACTTCGACGTCGGCTTGCGCAACTTGGACCTGATCATGGGCTGCGAACGCCGCGTGGTGTACGACCTGATCAATGTGGTCAATGGCGAAGCCAGCCTGAACCAGGCGCTGATCAAGGACAAGAACTGCGACAATCTGTTCATCATCCCGGCCTCGCAAACCCGCGACAAGGACGCGCTGACGCTGGAAGGCGTGGAAAAGGTGTTGAAGGATCTGAACGACGCCGGCTTCGAATACATCGTCTGCGATTCCCCCGCCGGCATCGAGAAGGGCGCTCTGATGGCGCTGTACTTCGCCGATGAGGCGCTGATCGTCACCAACCCGGAAGTTTCGTCGGTACGCGACTCCGATCGCATCCTGGGCATCCTGGCCTCCAAGTCCAAGCGCGCCGAGGAAGGACGCGAGGCGGTGAAGGAGCATCTGCTGATCACCCGCTACGCGCCGGGACGCGTGGACAAGGGTGAAATGCTGTCGGTCGAGGACGTCAAGGAAATCCTGCGCGTGCCGCTGATCGGCGTCATTCCGGAATCGCAGAGCGTGCTGCAGGCATCCAACTCCGGCACTCCGGCCATCCACCTGAAAGGGACGGATGTGGCCGACGCGTACACCGACGTGGTGGCGCGATTCCTGGGCGAACAACGCCCGATGCGCTTCCTGGAAGCCCCCAAGGTGGGCATCCTCAAGCGCCTGTTCGGAGGTTAATTCATGTCATTGATCGATATGATTTTTGGCAAGCGCCAAAAATCCGCCGCCATCGCCAGAGAACGCCTGCAGATCATCCTGGCCCACGAGCGCAACGGCCGCCACGCGCCGGACTATCTGCCGGCCTTGCAACGCGAACTGATGGAAGTGATATCCAAATACGTGTCGGTCAATCTCGACGACATCAAGGTGCAAGTGGAGCGCCAGGACGACTACGAAGTCCTGGAGGTCAACATCGTATTGCCGGAGCAACAGCGCTAAGCCATGACGCTGACCGAACTGCGCTATATCGTGGCGGTGGCGCGCGAGCGCCACTTTGGCCGCGCGGCCCAAAGCTGCTTTGTCAGCCAGCCGACGCTGTCCATCGCCATCAAGAAGCTGGAGGACGAACTGGGCGTGACCCTGTTCGAACGCGGCGGCCAGGAAGTGGCGGTCACCGAGATCGGCGAACGCATCATCGAGCAATCGCAGCGCGTGCTGGAAGAGGCCGACGCGGTCAAACGCCTGGCCGGCGAGCATCAGAACGAGCTGGCCGGCCCGCTGAAGCTGGGGGTGATCTTCACCATCAGCCCTTATCTGTTGCCCAAGCTGATCCCGGCGCTGCGCATCCTGGCGCCGGACATGCCGCTGATCCTGGAAGAGAACTACACTTCCCGGCTGGCGGAAATGCTCAAGCGCGGCGAGGTGGACGCCATCATCGTCGCCGATCCGTTCGAGGAAACCGGCATCGAAGCCTGGCCCCTGTACGACGAACCCTTCGTCGTCGCCACTCCCAAAGGCCATCCCTGGGAAAAGCAGCAGGCCATCCAGCCCTGTCAGCTGTCCGAGGAAAGCGTCCTGCTGCTCAGCCCCGGCAACTGCTTCCGCGACCAGGTGCTGCAAGCCTGCAGCGAACTTTCCAGCCGGCCGGCGCAAGGCCATAATCTGGCCAGCACGCTGCAGGGCAGCTCGCTGAACACCATACGCCACATGGTGGCCAGCGGCATGGGCGTCACCGTGATGCCGGCCACCTCGGTCGGCCCCGGCGACGAATCGCTGCTGTCCATCGTGCCGTTCAGCCAGCCGGCGCCGCAGCGCCGCGTGCTCTTGGTGACGCGCAAACAGTTCTTCCGCAAGAAGGCGATAGAAACCCTGCAACAGGCCGTGTTCTGTTCCGGACTCTCCGACGTCGTCATGCTGGAAGGCGAACCCAAGCTCGCCTGAGCTCATGCTGGATGACCCGCCCGCCGATCGGCATCGGCGGGTTTTCATTACCCCACCGCAAGGACACTGGCATGGAAAATCTGGCATCCATTGAAATCAAGGCCTTCATTCCCAGCAAGGATTTCCAGCTTTCCCAGGCCTTCTATCAAGACATGGGCTTCGAGCGCAAATCGGCTGGCCACGGCGTCGCCTATTTCGCCCACGGCAACTGCAGCTTCCTGCTGCAGGACTACTACCACCCGGAATTCGCCGCCAATTGCATGATGCATCTGCTGGTGGCGGATGCGGCCGCCTGGCATGCGCAGCTTCAGCGCCGCGGCATCGCCGAAAAATACCAAGTCATGCTTGGCGATCTGAAACATCAGCCATGGGGCATGCTGGACTTTCCCTTGCTCGACCCGTCCGGCGTACTGTGGCACATCGCGCAGAATCTGCCACGCAACGCGGACTGACATCTGCGGCGCGCCCTCCGCCCCCCAAGGAATTTGTGAGCCTAAGCTCGGGAAACTATCCTTCAGGCAGGACAAAGCCTAGGCGCAAGGACTCTCCCTCCCATGCAGAAACCGGACAACCCGAGCAATGAAACCGAGCGCATCGCGGCGCTGCATGCGCTGAACATCCTCGATACACCGCCCGAAGAGCGCTTTGACCGCATCGCGCGGCTCGCCCAGCACATCATGCAGGTTCCCATCGCCCTGGTCAGTTTCGTCGACGCGGGCCGTCAGTGGTTCAAATCCCATCAGGGACTGGATGCCAAGCAAACCGGCCGCGACATTTCCTTCTGCGGCCACGCCATTTTGGGCGACGACGTTCTTTGCGTGGCCGACACCCATCTGGACCCGCGCTTCTCCGACAACCCGCTCGTCACCGGCAATCCTCATATCCGCTTCTATGCCGGCGCTCCGCTGGATATCGGCGGCGGCGTGCGCCTTGGCACGCTGTGCGCGATCGATCGCATGCCGCATACGCCCAGTCCGGAGCAATTGGCGGCTCTGCGGGATTTGGCCGCCAGCACCGTCGACATGATGCTGATGCAACCGGCTGCCGACCTCATCAAACAGCTGCATGATTCCGACACGCGCCTGCGCGCCGTGCTGGACACCGTGATAGACGGCATCATCACGCTGGATGCCCATGGCGTCATGGAAAGCGCCAACCCGGCGGCATGCCGCATTTTTGGCTATGCCGCCAGCGAGCTGGCCGGCCGAAGTCTAGACATGCTGATAGCGGAACCCTGTCAAAGCATGGCCGGCGGCTTGCCGCTCCTTGGCCATGGAAAAGAAGTCACCGGCCTGCACCGCAACGGCGCCACTTTCCCGCTGGAACTCTCCATCAGCGAAATGCACCTGCAAGGAAGCTGCATGTTCGTCGCGGTGGCCAGAGACATTTCCGAACGCAAGAAAGTGGAACGCATCAAGAACGAATTCATTTCCACCATCAGCCATGAGCTGCGCACCCCGCTGACCTCGATTCATGGCGGCTTGGCCCTGGCCCTGCACGATGGCGACGAAGCGCTCTCTCCCAGGATCAGGCAGCTGCTGGAAATCGCCAGCAGCAACTGCGCCCGGCTGACCGCGCTGGCCAATGACATACTGGACCTGAAAAAAATAGAGGCCGGCCACCTGGAATTCACCTTTGAAAAGGTCGATCTGTCCGCCTTGATCAAGCAGTCCATCAAGGCCAACGAGGCGTATGCCCATCAAAGCGGCGTCAGCCTCCAGGCTTTAAATGCCTTGAGCCAGGCCTACGTCATAGGCGACCCGAACCGGCTGATGCAAGCCATTTCCAATCTGCTGTCCAATGCCGTCAAATTCTCTCCAGCCGATGGCATCGTGGAAATCTCCGTCCATAAAATCCAGGACAGATACCGGGTGGCGATACACGACGAGGGAAGGGGCATTCCGGAAAGTTTCCGCAGTGAAATCTTCAATCGTTTCGCCCAGGCGGATAAATCCGACACCAGAGAAAAAGGCGGCGCCGGGCTGGGCCTGAACATTACCAAAGCCATCATAGAGCGCCACCATGGCCTATTGGATTACGAGAGCACCATGGGCACAGGCACCACATTCTATTTCGATCTTCCCGCCGCCACCGCGCTGGTTGCCGCCAAGCCATACCGTCTGCTGATATGCAAGCGCGAGGAAAGCGAAGCCGACGCCTTGCGCGGCTCGCTTGATGAGCAAGGCATCGAGAGCGACGGCGCCTACCGGGGACACATCGCGCTCGATTTGCTGCGGCACACCGCCTACCAGGCCGTCTTGATCGACCTGCCCCACCATGAAAGCCTGGCCATGATTGAGGCTATCCTCAGCATGAGGGGACTGAATGCGCCATCGCTGGTTCTGCTATCCGATGAAAGAAAAACGGACTATCTGGAATCGATCCAGAAGGAAGGCCTCGCCATTCACTGGCTTCCCCGGCATGCGACTTTGGCCGCATTGGAAAAAACCATATTATCCGCAATAAACCATGCATAAAGCCCTCTTCCGCCCGCAGCCTTTCAGATGAGCGCGGCGGATGCGCCGCCGGGCCGATTGCCTGTTACAGGAGCCGCCATGTCATCCAGAAAAATACAGCTGATGTTCATCGACGACGACCAGGATATTCGAAGCATCTTCGCTTTCGCGTTCGAACAGGAACAGGACATGGAAATCAAGCTGTGCGCATCGAGCATCGACGCCGTCTCCTTGGCCGAAGCCTCGCCGCCCGACATCATTGTGCTGGACGTGATGATGCCGGAAATGGATGGCCCCAACACGTTCAGCCGTTTGAAAGCCATCCCGGCGCTCGCGCTGACGCCCATCATTTTTATGACGGCGAAAGTGCAGAAACAAGAAATCGAAAGACTCAAAGCGCTGGGCGCAACGGCCGTGATAGAAAAACCGTTCAATCCGCTGGAGCTGCCCGGCCTGATCCGCTCGCTCGCGCCGGAAATCGGCTAGAACAAGCTTTGATCGGCGGCTGCGACGCCAGGCGCGCCGGGCCGGCAGCCGGCGAAACAGCCAGAAAATCCGCTCCCACGCAGAGGGAAAATGATGAATGACGATTTTGTCGCCGTAATCGACGACGACGACGCGCTGCGGGAAATGCTATGCCTGATGCTGGGCAGCATAAAAATTCCGGTGATCGGCTATCCCGATGGGCGATCGTTCATGGAGGACGCCAGGCGGCATCAATGCGCCTGCGTCGTGCTGGACATGCGCATGCCGGGCATGAGCGGGCTGGACCTGCAGCGGCAGATCCGCAGTGAAACGCTGGACATGCCGGTGATCTTCATGACGGCGCATGCGGATATCCGGGTGGTGGTGGACGCCATGCGGGATGGCGCGGTGGAGTTCCTGCAAAAACCCATCCAGGAGCAGGAGTTGCTGGACTGCGTTCAACAATGCTTGCAAACGCTGCCGCAGCGGAAACAGAAAGTCCGCGAAAAAGAAGTCTTCCAGGCCAGATTGGCGAATCTCACGCCGCGCGAAAAGCAAGTCCTCGATGAAATCGCCTCCGGCATGAGCAGCAAGCAAATCGCCGACAAGCTGGGCGTGACGCTCAATACCGCAGAGCAGTATCGCAGCAGCGTCTTGAAGAAAATGCGCGCTTCCTCCACGGCCAAATTGCTGAGCAGCATGGAGCTGTGGCAGCACAAGACCGCCGGCAAGCGAGAGTAAGCGTATGCCCCGCGCCGAATCAGGCGATGCGCGGCGAAAGGAAGAATATGGATACCGCCGAAACGCAAAAACGGATGCAGGCATTGCTCGCGCAATATCAGGACCGCTTGCTCCGGCAACTGGACGAGATGCAAGCTCTGGCAGCCCAACTGAACGGCGAGGCCGCCGATCAGGCTGTTTATGCCGTCTTGCGGGAACGTCTGCACAAGCTCGCCGGCTCCGGCGGCACCTTTGGCCAGCCGGAGCTGGGGCGGCGCTGCCTGAGCCTGGAATGCCTGCTCGATGGCTGGCTGGCCGCGGACGCCCCGCCCATTGACGCGGGCATGCGGCGGCAGTTTCTGGCCGATCTGGTGGCCCTGGCCGGCGCGCTAGCATAAGCCGCGCCCCGCGGCGGACGAAGACGCGCTCATGCCGGCAACGCCGCAGGCGCGTTTCTTTGCCTTTGCTGCACGTCCCGCGCCACCACGCCCTGAATCAACTGGACGACGTCTATGATCAGGGCTACCTCGCCGTCGCCGAGTATCGTCGAGCCAGTCACGCAGGGCACATGCTGGAACAGGGCGCCCAGCGGCTTGATGACGGTCTGGCACTTGCCGTAAATCCTGTCCACCACCAGGCCGATGCGTTTGCCGGCAAAGCTGACGGTCACCACGCGCGGCCGCGGATGCGCCGGGCCGCGCTCGCCAAACAGCTCCCGCAAGCGCACGAAGGGCAAGGCGGCGCCGTCTTTGTCCATATAATCCACATCCCCCTGGCACTGCGGCAGCTCCAGGCACTCCACCACCATGTCCAGCGGCACGATGAACTGCGCGCCGCCCACTCCCACATGGAAACCGTCGATGATGGCCAGCGTCAGCGGCAGGCACAGCCGCATCGTGGTGCCGCGGCCCGGTTCGGACTCGATCACCAGCGAGCCGCGCAGCGCTTCGATATGGCTCTTCACCACGTCCATGCCCACGCCGCGGCCCGACAGATTGGTGACGCGCTCCGCCGTGGAGAAGCCGGGCGCCAGGATCAACTGATGGATGTCGTGGCGCGACAGATTCGCGCCCTCCGCCACGATGCCCTTCTCTATCGCCTTGCGCAGAATCTTCTCGTGATCCAGGCCGCCGCCGTCATCCGCCACCTCGATCATGATGGCGCCGGACTCGTGGTAGGCCTTCAGCGTGACCGTGCCTTGCACGGGCTTGCCGCGGGCGATGCGCGTCTCCGCCGGTTCGATGCCGTGATCCATGGCATTGCGCAGCAGGTGCATCAACGGATCTGCGATTTTCTCCACCATGGACTTGTCCAGCTCCGCCTCCGCGCCGGAGATGCGCAGCTCTATCTCCTTGCCCAGCTCTTTCGCCACGTCGCGCACCACGCGCGGAAAGCGGTAAAAGACCTCTCCTATGGCCACCATGCGCAGCTGCAGCGCCATGTCGCGCACGGCCTCCACCAGCGTCAACAATTGGGAAGCCGCCTCCAGCATGGCCGGATGGGCGGCTTTGGCGGCCTGCGCCTGATTGCCCGCGCCGGCGATGACCAGTTCGCCCACTCGGTCGATCAAGGCATCCAGCCGGCAGGCCGGCACTTTGACGCTGCCGCCTTCTGCCGGCCGCCGCTCCTCCTCGCGCTTGGGCCTCGGCTGCGCCTCCTCGCCCATGCCTCCTGGCTCGACCGGCAAAGCTTCGCCGCCCCCATGCGGCAGAACCAGCAAGCGGTACAACTCGTCGGACGTCAAGCTCCCGCAAGCCACCAGGATTTCGCCCACGCGGCCGGACGCTTCCGGCAAGGCTTCGATCAAGCGCTGAAAGGCGGCCAGCGGGCTGTGCGGCGGCAAGATGACGATGCTCGCGTTTTCGGCGCAGAAGGCGAATACGCTGGCGATCTCCTCCGCGCTGGCGGCGCTGTCCAAAACCACCTCGAAGCCCAGATAGCACTGCTGCGGATCTGCCGCCTCCAGCGGCGGCAGGTGGTCGCAAACCGTTTCCACATGCTGGATGCGGCCGTAGCGGTTCAGATAATTGATGAATTTGAGCGGATCCATGCCATCGCAGAGGATGGACGGAGAAAAGCGCAGAGACAGATGCCAGAACGGCGACGCCACCCCTTGCTCATCCCCGGCCGCCTCCTGCTGCGGAAGCGCTTCGCTCGCGGACGCGGCGGGCGATGCCTCCTGCCCCAGCCAGCGCGACAGTTGCGGAATCAGCGCGTCGCTGCGCGCGCGGTCCGCCTCGCCGCCGTCCGTTACGGCGGCGATCAGGCCGGAGATGTGATCCTGGCAATCCAGCAGCACGCTGGCCAGGTCAGAATCAAACGCAAAAGCCCCATTACGCAACTCGTCCAGCACGCTTTCCACCACGTGGGTGAAGCGCACCACCTCCTCCAGACCGAACATGCCGGCCGAGCCCTTGATGGTATGCGCGCAACGGAACAGCGCGGGCAGATCGTCGCCATCCGCGCTGCCGGCCTCCAAGCGCAGCAATATGTCTTCCATCTGGCCGATCAGATCGCGCGCCTCGTCTATGAAAACGGCGAACGCGGCGGACAGGGTATCGTTTTCCATATCGAACTCACCTTGTGTAGTGACGCCCAGCGGCGCGGCCAAGCTAGCCCTCGCCCACAGCGTCGGGCTGCTCGAGCAAAGCTTCCTGATTCACCAGCCTGGCCATTTCCCGCACCGGCTCAGACGCGTTGCAGAAGCTCACGCTCTTGGCGGCGTGGCGCTTCATCTGCAACAGCAACTGCAACCCGGCGGTATCGATTTCCGTGACACCGGCCAAATCCATGCAGATGCCGTCGGCGGCCTGCAACAGATTCAGCCAAACCGCCTGCACCGCATGGGCGGTATAGACGCCCAATTCGCCCCGAAACAGATGCCGGCCGGTTGCTTCGTCGAAGTCCAAGGTGAAGTCCATGCTCAGCTCGCCAGCAACTCAACCGCAGCCAGCATTTGCTTGGGCTGAAACGGCTTGACCATCCAGGCCTTGGCGCCGGCGGACTGGCCCGCCTGTTTCTTGTCCTCCGCCACCTCGGTCGTCAGCATGATCACCGGCGCGCACTTGTATGCCGGATTTTTTTTGAGCTCCTGGACAAAAGTGAGGCCGTCCATATTGGGCATGTTCACATCCGAAATCACCAGGCTGATGCGCTGCCCCTTCAATTTGGACAGAGCGTCGGCGCCGTCGCAGGCCTCCATCACTTCGTAGCCGGCATCGGTCAGCGTCATCGCCACCAAGGACCGCAAAGACGCGGAGTCATCCACCACCAGTATCAGTTTTGCCATGGCATTGCCCTCCCAGGCCTGTCAGCCTCAAGCCGGATCGGCTTGCTGCAGTTTCTCCTCGCCCATCCTCGTCACCGCGGACATTTCCGCTATCGACAAGGCGCGCGCCATATTCAGAATGATCAGGAAACGATTGTCATGGCGCGCCAGGCCGGCGATGAAATCGACGTCGATTTGCGCGCCAAAAGCCGGCGGCGGCTCAATGTCCGCATCGTCGATTTCCACCACCGCCGTCACGCGATCCACCAGCAAGCCGATCACATGCAATGCGCCCTCATGCTCCACCTCCACGATCACATAGCAGCTGCGACGGCTCACTACGATAGGGTGGTGGCCGAAGCGCACAGCCAGATCGAGGACCGGCACCACCGCGCCGCGCAGATTGATGACGCCGCACACGGCGAGCGGCATCATGGGCACCGCAGTTGGCACGTCGTATTCGATGATTTCCCGGATCCGCTCGATCTCGATGGAGTAGGCATTCCCCCCCAGGCTGAAGGCAAGGTAGAGCTTGCCGCCGCTGGATTCGTGCTGAGCGGCGCCGGCTGCCGGATTCGGGTTGCTCACTTGATTGTCCGCCATGCATTTCTCCCCGGCAGGCAGGGACCGCGCTCGGCAAGCGCGCCCTGCCCGCCTGATCCATTACGCCGCGGCGGATGCCGCGTGCTCTTTCATGCGTAGGAGCGCCCGCCGCTTCTCATCAGGGCCATGGTGTCGCGCATGGCATTGCCGTGCGATTCGCGCAGCTCGAACTGACTCATCAGATTGCGCAGCAGCTCGGCCTGTTCGGCCACCGTCTGCGCGGTCGCCGCCAGCTCTTCCGATGCTGACGCGGTTTGCTGCGTGGTCAAGTTCAGCTGATTCATCGCCTCGTTGATCTGGTTCGTGCCTATGCTCTGCTCGTTGGACGCCGCCGTGATCTCGCGCACCAGGTCCGCCGTCCTGTTGATAGACGGCAGCATTTCGGACAACAGCTGGCCCGCCTGCTCGGCCGTCTGCACGCTGCTGGCGGCCAGGCCGCTGATCTCCTGCGCCGCGATCTGGCTGCGTTCGGCCAGTTTTCGGACTTCGGCCGCCACCACGGCGAAGCCCTTGCCGTGCTCGCCCGCCCGCGCGGCTTCGATGGCCGCGTTCAGCGCCAGCAGGTCCGTCCGGTAGGCGATGTCGTCGATAATGCCTATCTTGTCGGCGATGGCGCGCATCGCTTTCACGGTCTCGTCCACCGCGTCTCCGCCTCGCATCGCATCCTTGGCGGACTGGGTGGCGATGCCATCTGTCACCACTGCGTTATCGGTGTTCTGGGCGATGGAGACCGACATTTCCTCCATGGAGGACGTGGTCTGCTCCAGGCTGGCGGCTTGCTCGGTCGCGTTCTGCGACAGCGTCTGCGACGCGCTGTTCACCTGGCTCAGCGCGCTGGAGATCTCCTCTATCGCCTCGCTCACCTGGCGTATGGTCTGGGCCAGTTGGTCCACGCTGGTATTGACGGAGCGCTTGAGCTGATCGAAATCTCCCGCATACTGCCCTTCAACCAGGCTGGTCAGATTGCCGACCGCAAGCGACTCCATCACGCGCATCACCTCTTTCACCGGCCCGGCCATGCCATCCAGCGTCTTGTTGATGCCTTCGACGATTTTGCGGAAGTCGCCGCGGTGCGCATTCGCGTTGGCGCGGGCGTCCAAACGCCCCTCCACCGACGCCTGGGCCAGCATGTCGGTATCTACGATCAAGGCTTTGATATTGGCGCGCATTTGCTCAATCGTGTCATTGATGAAACGCTTCTTGCCCGGAAAGAGCTCCAGCGGCGCTTCCATATTGCCCTCGCCAAACTCCTTGATGCAGGCCATCGCCTTTTTCTTCACGGCAATATGGCCCGCCACCATGCTATTGACGCCGGCCGCCATGGAGCGATACGCGCCCTGGAATTTCGCCTCATCCATGCGCACATCGATATCGCCCGTATCGTGCTCGGCCGACATATGGTTCATTTCGCCGATAAAGGCCTTGATATTGGCGCGCACCTGCTCAATGGTATCGTTGATGAAGCGCTTCTTGCCGGGGAACACTTCCAGCTGGGCATCGAAATTGCCTTCGCCAAACTCCTTCACGCAGGCCATGGCTTTTTTCTTCACGGCGATATGGCCCGCCACCATGTTATTGACCCCGGCCGCCATGGAGCGATACGCGCCCTGGAATTTCGCCTCATCCATGCGCACATCGATATCGCCCGCATCGTGCTCGGCCGACATATGGTTCATTTCGCCGATGAAGGCCTTGATATTGGCGCGCACCTGCTCAACGGTGTCGTTGATGAAGCGCTTCTTGCCGGGGAACACTTCCAGCTGGGCATCGAAATTGCCTTCGCCAAACTCCTTCACGCAGGCCATAGCTTTTTTCTTCACGGCGATATGGCCCGCCACCATCTGATTGATGCCGCTGACCATCTCCCGGTAAGCCCCCTCAAACTTGGTTTCGTCCATGCGCACGTCGATATCGCCCGCCTCATGTTCGGCCGACATGCGTTTCATATCGGCCAGCAACGTTTGCAAACCGGACTGGATTTGCGTGGCCAACCGCGCGATGCGGCCGGCCTCGTCATGGGAGGAGATTTCCAGACGCGTATTCAGATTGCCGTTTGCCATCTGTTCGAGCATGGCGACAAGCGCCGGCATGCCATTTTCCTGGCTGCGGGAAAGCCATGCGGCCATCAATAACAGAGGCAAAGACAAGGTGCTGACCCATATGGCGGCATTCACCCAAATCTTTTCGCCCTCATAAACGCCGCCATGCGCGATTAACAGGGCGACATCGGAAAAAACCGTCAACACAATCAGAAGCGTCAACGATGCGATTACAGCGCGCTGTCGGTTATCAAACAAAGCCATGATGTACTCCCTGGTAAATAACACTTCAGATTGCGACCGAACCGATACTCAAGATCGAGCGCCATTTTTCCCTTATCCGAAAATCCATTCGCCTGATGGCTTGTTTTTCTTGACTCATCCGATACCTCGCACTGCTCAACATCGGGGCCGGCCCCCTGGAGTCGCTAACCATCTCGCAAGACCCCTGAGCCGAGACGCGCCGACACAGACAGTGGGAGGCGCAACTCAGGATCAGGGCTTGCCGAGCGACTCTTAAAACAAAATCATGCTGGATTGCGCATCGGCCTGATGCCGATGAGGCGCTTGCTCCAAGGTGGTGTACTGGCTTTCCGCCTTTTCCACCCAGCTATCGACACTGATGGGTTGCGGCACCTCGCCCTGCCGGGCCTGCTCCTCGTCCTGCGTCAACCGGTCATCCAGCCGCCCCATATCGGACAGCACCCAGCCCATGATCTGGGCGGTGCGATCCTGAAATTGCAGATTCACCAGCACTTCCTCGATGCGTTGGCTGACCTGGAGGTTTTCCGCCCGCAGGCTGGCGCTGGCCGAGGCCAGCCCATCGGCCGCTTGATTGATGCGGGCGAGCGTCGCCGCGATG
Source organism: Chromobacterium sp. ASV23 (assembly GCF_016428945.1). Classification (NCBI taxonomy): domain Bacteria; kingdom Pseudomonadati; phylum Pseudomonadota; class Betaproteobacteria; order Neisseriales; family Chromobacteriaceae; genus Chromobacterium; species Chromobacterium sp. ASV23. Next base: position 11,710 of record NZ_JAELTR010000018.1, on the reverse strand, counting down.
GCGCTTTCCGAACTGACAAGCAGGCGCTTGTCCTCGCTAGACAGCCGCTCGGCTGCGGCCAGGGCGCCGCCGACCAATTGATTGGCAGTTGAAACCTTGTCCCGGATGCTGGCGCCCGTAGTCGCGGACAAATTGGACAGCTTCCTCACCTCGTCGGCGACGACGGCAAAGCCGCGGCCGCTCTCTCCCGCGCGCGCCGCCTCGATGGCGGCGTTCAGCGCCAGAAGATTGGTGCGCGCGGCGATGTCGCCAACCTCGATGGCCATCTTTTGAAGGTCCTCGGTCAACTGCACCAGTGAGGCGATATCGCCCATCATCTGCTGCTTGGCCGCAGTCGCGGCTTTCAGCTCGGACAGGATGGCTTCCAGCTCGTCGCGCGCTCCGCCTATGGTCGATGCCAGATCCTCCTGCCCCTGGCTGGCAAAAGCGCCCAAAGCCCTCTTAAGCCGGCTGCGGATGTCTCGGAACTCCGCCACCAGCCCATCGACTGCCGACTCCGATTGCGCGCGCACCAGCTCCACGTTTTTGCGCCAGCGCGGCAGCATGGCCCGGCAAGTGACGCGCAAGGAGTCCAGATAAGCCGCCTGATCGCGGTGCACGGCCGTCTCCGCGTCGGATATCGTACGGCTCCGCTGCACAGACGCGTCGATAAAACGCCCCACATCCCGGCCCATCCATGTCCGGCCAGCCCACCCCAGGGCCAGCAGCGCCCCGCCCGCCGACAGCGCGATCGGATGGGCGCCCAGCATGCCAAGCAGGAGCGACGCGCATGCCAGCGCCGAAACCAGCGGGAAAACAGTGAGGCTGAAAGGCAGGCGGATGGAAGATTTCATTGCCGTGCTCCGGGTGAGGACAGGATGGCCAGCAGCGCAGAAGGTCATGCACTGACATGCCTGAATTCTGGCCAGCCCCGCCTGGGGCCGCCATCCCAGCTTACCGGTAGCCCGCACTCAGGAAACTGAGTATCCCGGCGACGCATTCCTTCATCACGCGCAAACATGCTAAAGTCATGGCGAGACTATCCCTCAACCGACAGAGAAGAGCGCCATGAACGCCAATCCATTGCTGCAAGACTGGAACACCCCCCACCAGCTCCCGCCGTTCGACATGATTCGCCCCGAACACTTCGAACCGGCTTTTGACAGCCTGTTCGCCGAACATCTTGCCCAGATCGATGCCCTGGCTGCGCTGAGCGAACCTGCCACTTTTGAAAACACCGCCGCCGCCTTCGATCGCAGCGGGCTGCGTCTGGAGCGCGCCCAACTGCTGCTGGACAACCTGACATCCTCGGAAACTTCGCCCGCTCTGCAAGAAGTGGAACGCGTCATGGCGTCCAAGCTGGCCGAGCACCGCAGCCGCATTTACATGCATGCGGGCTTCTTCGCGCGGCTGGACGCCATCCACGCCCAGCGAGACAGCCTGAACCTGAACGAAGAGCAAGGCCGCTTGCTGGACCTGATCCACCGCGACTTCGTCCGCGCCGGCGCCAAGCTGCAGGGCGCGGCCCGCCAGCGCTACGCTGAGGTCGTTTCCAAACTGGCGGAGCTGACCACTGCCTTCGGTCAAAACGTGCTGGCCGACGAGAGCGAATACACGCTGCCATTGACGGAAAACGATCTGGCCGGCCTGCCGCCCTTCCTGCTGGACGCGGCCCGCGCCGCCGCCGAGGCGCGCCAGCAGCCGGGCTGGGCCATCACCCTGTCGCGCTCGTCCATCGTGCCCTTCCTGACCTTCTCCTCGCGCCGCGATCTGCGCGAACAGGCCTGGCGCGCTTGGACCGGGCGCGGCGAGCACCCGGAGCGCGACAACCGACCGCTGGCGAAACAGATCCTGGCCTTGCGCGCCGAGCAGGCCAAACTGCTGGGCTATGCCAGCTTCGCCGACTATGCCATCGCCAACCGCATGGCCGGCGTGCCGGCCGCTGTTCACGCGCTGATGGACCAGGTATGGGAACCGGCCAAGGCCCGCTTCGAGTCGGAAAAGGCCATGCTGCGCGAGGAAGCCGCCAAACTGGGCGAACCGGCTGACATCCAGCCGTGGGACTGGTTCTATCTGGCGGAAAAAGTGCGCATCGCCCGCTATGCGCTGGACGACGCCGAGATCAAGCCCTACTTTGGTCTGGAGAATATGATCGCGGCGATGTTCGACGTGGTGGGCCGGCTATTCGGCCTCAGCTTCAGCGAACGCCACGACCTCAAGCTGTATCACCCGGACGTGCGCGCTTGGGATGTCAGCCGCGAGGGCAAGGTGATCGCCCTGTTCCTGGGCGACAACTACGCGCGGCAGAGCAAGCGCGGCGGCGCCTGGATGCATGTCTACCGCTGGCAGGGCCGCAACGGCGGCGAGACGCTGCCCATCGTCGTCAACAACAATAACTTCGCCAAGGCCGGCCACGGCCAGACGCTGCTGAGTTTCGACGACGTGCGCACGCTGTTCCACGAGTTCGGACACGGCCTGCACGGCATGCTGTCCAATGTGGAATACCGCTTGCTGGCCAGCCCCAACAGCCCGTGGGATTACGTGGAACTGCCGTCGCAGCTGATGGAAAACTGGGCGCTGGTGCCGGAAGTGCTGGAGAAACACGCGCGCCACGCCGAAACCGGCGCGGCCATTCCCGCCGAGCTGGTGGCCAAGATCAAGGCCGCTCGCCACTTCAACCAGGGTTTCGAAACCGTGCGCTACGCCGCCTCCACGCTGATCGACCTGGCGTTGCACGAACGCGACGACGCCGACGGCATCGACATCGCCGCCTTCGAGACCGCAGAACGCGAACGGCTGGGCGTCCCGCCGGCGGCCGGCATGAACCATCGTCCGCCGCACTTCGGCCACATCTTCTCCGGCGACGCCTACGCCGCCGGCTACTACGTCTATATGTGGGCGGAAGTGCTGGAGGCCGAGGCGTTTGGCGCCTTCGAAGAAGCAGGCGATCCCTTCGATCCGGAACTGGCCGACAAGCTGTATCGCTACATCTACAGCGCCGGCGACGCCCGCGAACAACGCGCCGCCTTCCGCGCCTTCCGCGGCCGCGATCCGCAAGCGGAAGCGATGCTGAAGAGCCGCGGCCTGCGGTAAACACGTCCGAAAGGCCGGCCTGCACGGCAGGCTGGCCTTTTCCATTCCAAGCGGTCTTGACGGCCATTCTGGATGCCACCACCCGAGAATGGACCTCACTGTTACGCCGCCTTCGTGATTGATCCAGACGGCCATCATCTAGAAGCGGTCTGCAAGGCAGACTGATAAGAAAATCACTTAGGAAACCTCATGCCCAATCCGCTGCTGCAAGCCTGGGGCACGCCCCACCAATTGCCGCCATTCGATCTCATCCGGCCCGAGCACTTCGCGCCGGCGCTGGAGCAATTGATGGCCGAACATCTCCAGGCGGTCGAGGCCATCGCCAAACAGCCCAGCCCAGCCAGCTTCGCCAATACGGTGGAAGCGCTGGAGGCTGCCGCCTTGCCGCTCCAGCGCGTCTCGCTGGTCTTCCATAACCTCTGCTCGTCCCACTCCACGCCCGAGCTGCAGGCAGTGGAGCGCTCGCTGGCGCCTAAGCTGGCCGCCCACCACGGCGCCATCTATCTGAACCAGAAACTGTTCGCCCGACTCGATGTCCTCATGCGTCAGGCATTGGAGCTGGAGTTGAACGAGGAGCAACGCCGGCTGCTGCAGCGGCTGCACCTGGACTTCCTGATGGCCGGCGCCTGTCTGCAAGGCGAGGCGCGGCGCGAATTCGCCGCGTGTGTCGAAGAACTGGCGATGCTGAGCGCGCGCTTCGGCCAGAACGTGCTGGCCGACGAATCTGAGTACGCGCTGCAACTGCGCGATGAGGCGGAATTGGCCGGCCTGCCGCCATCGCTGCGCAATGCCATGGCCGAGACCGCCCGCCAACGCGGACTGGAAGGCTATGCGGCAACGCTGGCACGCTCGTCGGCCATCGCCTTCCTCACCCACTCCAGCCGCGCCGACCTGCGCGAGGCCATCTGGCGCTCCTGGACCACGCGCGGCGCCCGGCCGGCGCGCGACAACCGTCCGCTGCTGCAACGCATCCTGCAGCTGCGCCAACAGCAGGCCAGGCTGCTCGGCTATGCCAACTACGCTGACTACGCGCTGTCCGACCGCATGGCAGGCACGCCGCAGGCGGTTTATCAATTGCTGGAACAAGCGTGGGAGCCGGCCAAGGCGCTGTTCGCGCGCGAAAAGCAGCAGCTGCAGGCGATGGCGCGCAAGCTTGGCCTCGATGAAGACATCGCGCCCTGGGACTGGCGCTATCTGGCCGAGAAAGTGCGCTTGGAACACTATGCGCTGGACGACGCCGAGGTGAAGCCGTATTTCAGCCTGGCCAATATGCAGGCGGCGATGTTCGATGTCGCCGGACGCCTGTTTGGCCTGCGCTTTGACGAACGCAGCGACCTGCCGCGCTACCATCCGGACGTGCGCGGTTGGGAAGTGCGCCGCCACGGCCAGCTCATCGGCGTGTTTCTCAGCGACAATTTCGCCCGTCCCGGCAAGAAGGGCGGCGCCTGGATGAGCGTCTACCGCGCGCAAGGCCTGCATGGCGGCGTCTCGCTGCCCATCGTGGTCAACAACACCAACTTCGCCAAGGGCGAGCCGACGCTGCTGAGCTTCGACGACGTGCGCACCCTGTTCCACGAGTTCGGCCACGGCCTGCATGGCCTGCTGTCCCATGTGCACTACCCGCGCCTGTCCGGCACCCGAGTGCCGCGCGACTATGTCGAGCTGCCGTCGCAACTGATGGAAAACTGGGCGCTGGTGCCGGAGGTGCTGGAAAAGCACGCCCGCCACGTTGAAAGCGGCGCCGCCATCCCGCCGGCGCTGGTGGCCAAGATTCTGGCGGCGCAAAACTTCCAGCAAGGCTATGCCACGGTGCGCTATGTCATTTCCGCCTTGCTCGATCTGGAACTGCATCAGCAGACCGATGGAATAGACGATGCGGACGCGTTCCAGGACGAGGTGTGTCGCCGCTACGGCCTGCCGCCGGAAGCCGGCCTTGCCCACTCGCTGCCGCACTTCAACCATCTGTTCAATGGCGGCTATGCTGCCGGCTACTACGTCTATCTATGGGCGGAAGTGCTGGAAGCGGAAGCGTTCTCGGTGTTCGAGCGGCACGGCGACGCCTTCAGCCCCGAACTGGCGGACAGCCTGTATCGCCACATCTACAGCGCGGGTAATGCGCGCGACCCGCAGCGCAGCTTCCAGGCCTTCTGCGGCCATGCGCCCAGCGCCAGCCCTATGCTGCGCAAGCGCGGATTGAAAGACTAAGTGCGGCGGACGTTTGCTGAGCGGCAACGCCAGCCAGCATGGCGGGACGAATCGATACGTTTTGCGCGCCGCATTTCATGCTCTGCCAGCGCGAAACAACAAAGCGTAGGGCAGGATTGCCTACAGGAGCCGGGGCAGTCCACGTCGTCGCGCAAGGCGTCCGGCCAAAACGGCGCCAGCGCCTTTCATGCAGCAGGCGTCAACCGCCACTGGGCCACCTCCGCAACACACCATTGCCATACCACTCGGCCAGCACGGGGATGCCGTTGAAATATTGTCTTGCAAAAAGGATACTAGGGCACTGAATAAGCATACAAATTACATGGAGCCTTCATGCGCATTGCCATAGCAAGCTGTTTCGCCATCCTGGCATTGTCATCGAACCAAGTCCTGGCTTTCGATATCGGATCGGTGCTGAGCACGGTGACTCAAGCCGTAGACACCGTAAAAAGTGTGAGCGGGGTGGTCTCCAATCCCACCGGCGACCAAACCAATACGCCGCGCCTGCGGCTGACCCAACCCTCCCCTGTCGGCTCGCCTCTGCCAGCCAAGCTGGAGGAAAGCGATCACGTCTATAAGGAACTAGACGAAATGACTGTTTTCCTGTCGCGCCCCAACCTGAACCAGGACGGTTCCATCCGAGTCGAAAAGTCGGAACTCATGCGCGGCCAGGTGTACAAAGACGCCTATGAACACCCTGCCACGCAAAGCACCATGCAAGTCTGGGCCGCGTACAAGAACCAACTGGGGCAGCAGGGCTATCAGCTGGACTTCGTCTGCGACAAGCCTTGCAGCAACAATACCGACGTATGGGAGAAGGCCCTGGGCCTCATCATCTATCAGAAAACCGACCGCTACCTGGTGGCGCACAAGGCCAATACCTGGGTCTCCGTAGCCGTGGGAGAAATCAGCGATCATCCGCGCTCCAGCGTGAATGTCGTGATCCGCAACAACTAAACGCCGCGCCCGCTATCCGCGCAGATTATGCGAAACTGAAGCCGTCCAAACCACAGGAAACATCATGACCACTACCATTGCGCGCAAGGAGGAGGAAACCAGCCTGGACACTCGGGCCGCCGTGGAGATTTTCTTCTATGCCTACAAAGCCCTGACCAACAAGCCGGACGAAATGCTGGCCAAGCGTGGCCTGGCGCGCGTGCACCATCGCATTCTGTTTTTCGTTGCGCGCTATCCCAAGCTATCGGTCAAGGACTTGCTGTCGTTTCTGGGCGTCACCAAGCAGGCCATTAACATCCCGCTGCGCCAACTGATGGAAATGGGCCTGATCTGCAGCCAAGCGGCGCCGCACGACAAGCGCGTCAAACAGCTGACGCTGAGCGAGGAAGGCGTGCGGCTGGAGGAAAGCCTGCATCGGGAGCAGCAGCGGCTGCTGCAAACCGCATTCGGCGACTGTGGCGACAAAGCCACCCGCGACTGGTTTCTGATCAATGGCAGGCTATCCGAACATATGCTGCCTTGAGCCCAGCCCCAAATGACAAACGGCCCGGAATATCCGGGCCGTTGCTTTTAGGAGCTGTTGACGTTTTCTGTGTGGATCGCGTTTGAGCTTCGCCAAACCCGGTAGGGCCGGGCGCCTGTTCAATCGATGCGCTGGTAACTGACTTCCAGAATCTCGATGTCCTCATCGCCGTCCGGACCGCGGAACAGCACGCTATCGCCCTCGCGCGCCTTCAGCAAGGCGCGCGCGATGGGCGAGATCCAGCTGATACGGCCGCGCGGCAGGTCTATCTCGTCCACGCCGACAATGCTCAGCCGCTGCTCGCTGCCGTCGCCGCGCTGGATCAGCACGGTGGCGGAGAAGAAGATCTGGTCGGTTTCCTCGCGCGTTTCCGGGTCCACCACTTCGGCGATTTCCAGACGCTTGGTCAGAAAGCGGATGCGGCGGTCAATCTCGCGCAGCCGGCGCTTGCCATATAGGTAATCGCCATTTTCCGAGCGATCGCCATTGCTGGCCGCCCAATTGACCACCTGCACGATTTCCGGCCGCTCCCGGTTGACCAAGTGGTACAGCTCATCCTTCAGCCGCTGCCAACCGCCGGGCGTGATGTAGTTCTTGGTCGAGGCCGGCAGGCGGCGCTCCGCCGGCAGATCGTCTTCCTGCTGCTCGTCTTCTCGAGTAAATGCCTTGCTCATAGCCTTGTCGATTCCATGCGGCCGCCATCGATGCGGCGTCAGTCCAATTATGCCTCAGTTGCCGGCAGCGCCCTGCCCTCCAGCAATGCCAGGCAATACGGCATCAGCGCCTTGGGTCGCAGCTTGACCCTGCGCAATTGCGCCGCGTCCAGCCACACCAGCTCGTAGTGATTGTCCGGCGCCAGCTTGGCCAGCTCCGGCCCGCCCAGGCGCAACAGGCCGCGATGCTCCCGCGCGACGAAAACATGCTCGGTGCGGCTGTTGCCTTCCAGCACGCAGATCTGGCCGCCCAGCCAGACATTGAGCCCGGTTTCCTCGCGCGTTTCGCGCACGCAGGCCATCGCCGGCGTTTCGTTCTTCTTGATGTTGCCGCCGGGCAGCACGAAGAACTCTTTTTCCGGCTTGACCCGGCGCATCAGCAACAGGCGGCCATGCTCGATGATGACGATGGAGGCGCGCCACCTGCGCGGCTCAGCTTGCGTCCACTCGTCAGCCCCGGCCTCGTTCCATTGTTCCATTTTCTCTCCCGCAACGAAAAGCGGGCGCCGCCTGATGGCGCGCGCCCGCATTCGCCGCCGGCCGGCCAAAGCCGACCGATCTCTCGCTTACTCGGCGCGCGCAGTCTTGGGCTTGCGCGCCGAAGGACGACGCTGGCCGCCGGTCTTCTTGCCGCCGGTCACGGTCAGATTGGACCACTTCATCACGGCGGCCACTTCGGCAGCGTTCAGTTCGTAGAACTGTCCGCGCTTGAGCCGCGGCGGCAGGCCGATATTGCCGAAACGCACGCGCATCAGGCGGCTGACGGTCAGGCCGAAATGCTCGAACATGCGGCGCACTTCGCGGTTGCGGCCTTCCTTGATCACCACATTGAACCACTGGTTGGCCGACTCTTCCTGGCCGCCGGTCTGGAAAATGCGGTCGAAGCGCGCCTCGCCGTCTTCCAGCTGCACGCCCTTGGTCATTTCCTTCATGATTTCCGGCGTCAGCTCGCCCAGCACGCGCACCGAGTACTCGCGCTCCACTTCGAAGCTGGGGTGCATCATGCGGTTGGCCAGTTCGCCGCTGGTGGTGATCAGCAACAGGCCCGAGGTGTTCACGTCCAGGCGACCGATGGCCACCCAGCGGCTGGATTTGGCTTGCGGCAGACGGTCGAATACGGTGACGCGGCCTTCCGGATCGTCGCGGGTGACGATCTCGCCTTCTTCCTTGTGATACATGATCACGCGCGGCAGGCGGTCGGGCCACTTCAGCTTGATCGGATCGCCCTTGACCGTGACTTTGTCGTGCGGGCCGACCTTGTCGCCCAGATTGGCCTTCTTGCCGTTGACCAGCACCAGGCCGGCCTCGATCCATTCTTCCATTTCGCGGCGGGAGCCGACGCCGGACGAGGACAAGGCCTTCTGCAGGCGCACCGGTTCGATCTCGTTCAGATCGACACGCACTTCCTTCAGTTTCTGCGCCTTGTTCTTGATGTCCTGGCTGGGGCTGCGCAGGCGCAGCTTCTTGGCGCGCTGCACTTGCTGCTTGGGCTTGGCGTCGCCACGGCCCTTGGCCTCGGCCCTCGGGTTCTGCTCGGCCGACTTGTCGCCATCGGTCCTGTTGCGTCCTCGAGCGGCCTGATCACCGGCCGGGCGCGCGGCGTTCTTGTTGCCGAAACGCTTTTCATGATCCAGCGCCACATTGCCGTTGATATCGCCGTTGCTGTCACGCGTGTAGGTCGGCTTGCGGTTGGCGGCGGCCAGCATCTGCTGCTCCTGCTCGCGACGCGATAGTTTGAACAGCGGCACGCCATTCTGTACCGGCGCGATCGGGTTGCCGTAGGCGTCGCGCGCCTGACGCGGGCCGCCGCGGCGGGCCTGCTGGCCCGGCTGCTGTTGCGGGAAGCGCGGCTGGGCGCCGGCGGCGGGGTGCTTGCCCTGGCGCGACTGGCCCTGGCTGCGGCCGGCGTTATCGCGCGGCTGGGAGGTTTCACGGCCCTTTACACGCGAAACCGGCTGGCGCGCGTGGGTACGTTGTCCTTTTGTAGACATGTGTTTGCTCTTTCCATGTGAGCAACTGGCGGAAACTTATTCCGCGACTGGCTCTAAATTGTCCGCCTCATCGTCGAGGGGGAGATCGTCTGCGCCCGCATCGGGGCGGTGGTCCTGCGTTTGAACGTCCGGCACCACCAAGCTGCCCAACTCCGCCAGCGGCGGCAGGTCGTTCAGCGAGACAAAGCTCAGATCGTCCAGAAATTTGCGTGTCGTAGCGTACAGGCCGGGACGGCCCGGTACGTCTTTGTGCCCGATGACTTCGATCCAGCCGCGCTCCAGCAGGGTCTGCATCACGTTGGTTGAGACCGATACGCCTCGTATCGCCTCGATATCGCCACGGGTCACAGGTTGTTTGTAGGCGATGATCGCCAAGGTTTCCATCACCGCGCGCGAATAGCGCGGCGGCTTTTCCGGATTCAGCCGGTTCAAATACGGCGTGAATTCGGCTCGGGCTCTGAAGCGCCAGCCGGATGCCAGCTTGACCAGCTCAATGCCGCGCCCGCGCCAGTCTCCCTGGATATCTTCCAGAATATCGTTGATCAGCGCAGCCTTGACGTCTTCGGTGAACAGCTTTTTCAACTGGGAAACCGACAAGGGCTCCTGGGCCGTCAGCAAAGCCGTTTCCAGCACGATCTTCAGATATTTTAAATCGGTAATGGTGGACATTAAACCGGGGTGCCGGGGAAGTCAGGGGTTTTCAAAGCGCGGGAAGCCGTGGATTCTACACGAGTTTCGCGACAAGCGAAACTACGCAAACAAACCGCCTATCGGCGTCAGGCTGTAGCGCTTCAGCACCGTGCCATCGGTTTGCCGCACATCCTCCAGCAATTGCCCGCCGCAGGTTTCCACGGTGCGCACCGCGGCGGGATTGGCGGCGTCGCACACCACCACCCAGTTGCCGCATTCCGGCTGCTCGGCGATGGCCTGCACATATTGCAGCAGCACGCGGCCGTAACCGTTGCCGCGCCACTTTGGCAAGACCTCAAACCCGATATGGCCGATCTTTTCCTGGATCATGTGGGTTTCGCCATGCCGCAGCCGAGCCGCGCCGGCGATCTCGCCTTCGGGCGTCAGCAGAAACCAGGTCTGGCAAGGCACCCACCCCGCCGGCATCTCCTCGCCATCGGCATGCCGCACCAACTTGCGCAGCCAGACATCCGCATCATCCGCCAGATCGCGGTAGTAATCGAAATCGAGCTCGCGGCAAGCCTGGAAGTATTGGCGATACGCGGAAAGATGTTTTTCGCTGGCGGCTTCGATTCTCATTGCATGCTCCCGGCTCCGATACTCCCATCGTAAACGTCCAGCAGGCGAGGTCAAGGCTTTTGCGCATGACTGCGCCGGCTATGCGACAATTCCACCCTGTATCGCAGCGAGTCACATCATGAGTCACACCCCGCAAGCCATTCTGCTGATGGGCCCCACCGCCTCCGGCAAAACCGGCCTGGCGCTGGAGCTGGCGCGTCGTTTTCCCGCCGAGATCATCAGCGTCGATTCCGCGCTGGTCTACCGCGACATGGACATCGGCAGCGCCAAGCCGACGGCCGCAGAAATGGCGGCCTGTCCGCACCACCTGATCGACATCATCAGCCCTTTGCAAAGCTATTCGGCAGCGCAGTTCCATGCCGACGCCAACCGGCTGATCGCCGATATCCAGTCCCGCGGCAAGCTGCCGCTGCTGGTCGGCGGCACCATGCTGTATTACAAGGCGCTGCTGGAAGGCCTGTCCGACCTGCCGCAAGCCGATGCCGCGCTGCGCGCCGAGCTGGATGCCGAAGCCGCCCGGGTGGGCTGGCCCGCCATGCATGCGCGGCTGGCGGCGCTGGACCCAGCCACCGCTGCCCGCCTCAACCCCAACGACTCGCAGCGCATCCATCGCGCGCTGGAGGTTTGCCTGCTCAGCGGCCAGCCCATGTCCGAGTTGATTGCCCAGGGCAAGGAGGCGGCCGCCAGCTTCCGCTTCCTGCCGCTGGCGCTGGTGCCGCGCGAACGCAGCTGGCTGCACGCGCGTATCGCCCAGCGCTTCCATCTCATGCTGGAGCAGGGCTTTCTGGATGAAGTCAGCCGGCTGCGCGCCAGCTACCCGGAACTGACGCTGGACCTGCCGTCCATGCGCTGCGTCGGCTATCGCCAGGCCTGGGAGCATCAGGATGGCTTATATGGCTACGACGACTTCATCGAACGCGGCATCGCCGCCACCCGCCAGCTGGCCAAACGCCAGCTGACCTGGACGCGCAGCCTGGAGG
>NZ_JAELTR010000189.1:0-456 GCF_016428945.1 Chromobacterium sp. ASV23 | reverse complement strand
CATTCGTGCATCCATTCCTTTTCCCAAGTCTGACAAGTAAACATATAGCTGAATAACAGCGGTATTCCGCTTGTGCACAGGTATTGCAAAATGCCTGAATGGGATACTGCTGCCTAAACGAATCACTTTAAACCAATTTTAGCAATGAGAGATCATCAATCCATGTGGTTGGCTGACAAAAAGCGTCGCTGGGGGCAATCGCTGCTGGTAGCTTGCTGTACCCTGAACGCCGCCCTGTGTGCAGGTCCGCAGCGATCAATGGCCACGGCCCGCTATCTCCAGCTACCTTCCAGGGATACTGTTCCTGTTGTAAGTAAGGATTCCTTACCAGATCAGGATAAGGATACCACCGTTATCAGTGAAAATGATGTGGTGAAAGTTTTTAACAGGAGACACGTACCATCCGTTTTTAAAAATAATGACACCCTGAATGTCAGACAGACGGCTGTCTACCCA
>NZ_JAELTR010000188.1:0-458 GCF_016428945.1 Chromobacterium sp. ASV23 | reverse complement strand
ATAATGATCCGCTTTAACGCGTTTTCCATCTTGCAACTCTATATAATCTACCTCCTGCCCCGCCCCTACGATGGCTCTTACCCCGGTATTCCGGATAATTTCCCCACCATTCTCCGTGATCCGACGACCCAGCCCCTTGGCGATCTGGGAGCCGCCATCCACACATTTCCAGGAACTCTGCATGTAACTGTTCAACACCAGTGCATGTACATATAAAGGCGTTTTCTCCGCCACGCCTGCATATAACAGGCTATTGCCCGCCAATACATGCTGTAAGCGCTCATTGCTGGTCAACGAACGAAGAAACTCAGCGGTATTATATTGCAATACCTCCTGCTTCTCTTCATAATTTCCGAGTCGCAGATTATATAGCGGGAACTTCCCACATATTTTCTTCAACATCCGGGAATACTCTTCCAGGGCGACTTTCTCCTCCGGAAAATCAGCTAAAAGGGTAT
>NZ_JAELTR010000187.1:0-459 GCF_016428945.1 Chromobacterium sp. ASV23 | reverse complement strand
ACTGATCATCGCAAATGGTGGAGAACCTGTACAAAGCAAAACAGGCCATGCTTTTATCAAAGACAGAATGAGAAGCGAAAATGCCATTTACGGTGGTGAGATGAGTGCCCATCATTACTTTAGAGACTTTGCCTATTGCGACAGTGGCATGATCCCTTGGCTATTAGTGGTCCAATTGCTTAGTCAAAGAGAAAAATCGCTGTCTGAACTAGTTGGTGAACGTATGCAAGCATACCCCTGCAGCGGAGAGATCAACTACAAAGTCAACGATAGCACTGCAATCATTGATCGAATTCGCAACCACTTTTCTCCTCAGGCACCGGAGATAGATATGACTGATGGAATTAGTCTTACTTTCTCAGAATGGCGGATGAACTTACGTGCATCAAACACCGAGCCACTGTTGCGGCTGAATATTGAAACGCGTGCGGATACAGCACTATTACATACCAAAGTAGC
>NZ_JAELTR010000186.1:0-462 GCF_016428945.1 Chromobacterium sp. ASV23 | reverse complement strand
GAGTTCTATGCCGATGGGCGTATTATTATACAATTCAGGAACGGCATTGTAATCGTAGGCCGCTCGTGCAGCCACCAGCTTCCGTTGCTGACCGGAGGCCAGCAACGGAAGAGTGATGCTTATCAGCAGTAATAACTTCTTCAAGCGGGAGATTTTTAAGAACGGACAGACAGTTGTCTCGCTACATATTTACCCAGTATATCAAATTCCAGATTAATGCTGCTACCTGGTTGGATATATTGAATATTCGTGAATTCGAAGGTATATGGAATGATGGCCACAGAGAATTCGCTGTTGGTAACATCAAATATGGTGAGACTGATACCGTTCAGGCAGATGGAGCCTTTTTCTACCAGCAGTCCTGCAAATTCAACAGGGTATTGGAATCTGAACAGCCAGCTGCCGTCCTGTGATTCGCGGGAAACGCAAGTGCCGGTGGTATCCACATGACCTTGTACCAGA
>NZ_JAELTR010000185.1:0-463 GCF_016428945.1 Chromobacterium sp. ASV23 | reverse complement strand
GAATATGTCTCCCAAACCATGGCTCATGGGTTCCGCGATGATCAATGCCACCCGCATGGACAGAAAGCGTAATACCAGTATGGAAGACAGATATCTCGAAACGGGCTATGTTCCTGATATCACCAGCCCACTGGCCCCCAATAAAGAAGCATACGGACTCTATCTCCGCGAACTGGCGAAAGGCTTCGATAAAAATTTCGTCAACAGCATCCAGGGTAGCTTTTCTTTGATGTTCGTATACAAACAGTGGAGATATACCAGTCTCCTCCTGTTTGACTACAACGAAAGTAACCGCGATGTGTTCTATCCTTCTACGCTCATGGATGGCGCAAGTTATGTTTCCAACTACTTCGGTAATAACCAGCGACTGGGATTCCAGAATACGCTGGATTATATCTGGAAACCTGCTGTAATGCATCGTTTCAGCTTTGAAGTAGGACATAGCTATCAGACAGACATCAAC
>NZ_JAELTR010000184.1:0-463 GCF_016428945.1 Chromobacterium sp. ASV23 | reverse complement strand
ACAATAAACCATCTACCATCCGGGTAGCGATCAATCAGAATTGGCACATAAGGCTGTATCCAGATGGGTGGCGTATGCTCTACTGTTGCACCATTCACCATTAACACCCACTCCATTACCTCCCCACCGCCCTCACCCCAAGGACCCACTCCATTTATCCAGTTAAAATTTCTTACCGAAATAATTTGCCCGGATTCCAGCTGTACCTCTTCCTTCCAGTTAACCGGCCACCACGCCCTGATAACCAAGCCACAAACAAGCAATGCAATGAATACCAATGCACCACGTATCTTATCCGCCAATAACCACTGCCATATTCTCTGCATGATTTACCCGCTCAACAAAATGAGTCATAAAAACTTCCACATCCTTTAGCGCTCCCGCAATCCCTCACTCGCATACTCCTGCAAAGGGCTCAGGAAATAACTGATCACTCTGCGCTTGCCGGTTTTAATTTCCGTAC
>NZ_JAELTR010000183.1:0-464 GCF_016428945.1 Chromobacterium sp. ASV23 | reverse complement strand
GAGCAGCATATGTTCCGGAGTCTGCGACATGCCGGTAATCTGGTCGACTTTTGTTCCAATGATTACCTGGGATTGGCCAGGAGTGCCGCTATGCAGGAAGCGGTTCATACCCTGCTTCAGGAGCGGGCCCCGATGTTGGGCAGTACGGGATCCCGACTGCTGGCAGGGAACTATCCCTGGATAGAAGAAGTAGAGCAGGATTTGGCGGCATTTCATCAGTCGCCCGCCGGATTGATCTTTAACTCCGGTTACGACGCCAATCTGGGCTTATTTTCCACTGTGCCGCAGAAGGGAGATACGATCGTGTATGATCAGCTGATACATGCCAGTATCAGAGATGGGATACGATTGTCGAGAGCCGACTCTTTTTCCTTTGCGCATAATGATCTGGCAGATTTGCAAAAGAAAATAGAGCGGGCGAAGGGGAATGTGTTTGTAGCGGTGGAATCGGTGTACTCTATGGA
>NZ_JAELTR010000182.1:0-467 GCF_016428945.1 Chromobacterium sp. ASV23 | reverse complement strand
CGTCAGATGTGTATAAGAGACAGCTTCCATAACGTCCTTCAAAACGCGGTGGACGCTTGGGTAACCATTGGTACATGGTTTGGTCCCAGCTCATCATCAGATTTGCGGCTAATTCGACAGCTTTGCCGCTAGCTGGAACATCTGCGGTTAGCCAGACCATTTGATGATGTGGTCCAGCTATATTCGGGAATGTTTCATGAGTGATGATTTGTCTGGGATAGCAATGAAATGCACGTAGTATTGATTCAGTTTTTCCTGTGCCGGAATGCCCGATGACAACAGAGGCCTGAGTTGGAGCCCGTGGAGTTTTATGTTGGATATTGCCTCCCTTAATGAGTTGCCAGCATAGAGGGGAGTCTGGGTCCCGGTATCGGTAGGCTTGACGAATAGATAGATCGATGGTTTCCTGAATACGTGATCCTTCCAGAGACGGTAGATGTAAATCCCGTAACGACATAATCATATGC
>NZ_JAELTR010000181.1:0-469 GCF_016428945.1 Chromobacterium sp. ASV23 | reverse complement strand
GATCAAAGCTCTATTGCCAGCTCCCCCGCGCTTTTCGCAGGCTTACACGTCCTTCATCGCCTGTGATCGCCAAGGCATCCACCAGATGCACTTAGTCGCTTGACCCTATCATTTCAGTAACCTAAATTACCGCCACGACAGAGAGTGTTTGTGCGACGACTACACCGCCCCTTTTGATATGGCGACGTAGCCTTAGATACAATCAAATACCCAAGATGACGATTCAGCTAACATGAAGAGTTAACTCCATATTATTTGTCTCGCCGTCTTATATATTCGGCTTCTTCAGTTTGTTAAAGATCGGGCGTTTCAAACTACAACGCAAACAGAATCCAACTCTTCCGAGTTCGCTTTTGTTTGCACTGTAAGTGGTGGAGGATGACGGGATCGAACCGACGACCCCCTGCTTGCAAAGCAGGTGCTCTCCCAACTGAGCTAATCCCCCGCTAAACCCGAAATACCGCGTTGC
>NZ_JAELTR010000180.1:0-469 GCF_016428945.1 Chromobacterium sp. ASV23 | reverse complement strand
GCAACGCGGTATTTCGGGTTTAGCGGGGGATTAGCTCAGTTGGGAGAGCACCTGCTTTGCAAGCAGGGGGTCGTCGGTTCGATCCCGTCATCCTCCACCACTTACAGTGCAAACAAAAGCGAACTCGAAAGAGTTGGATTCTGTTTGCGTTGTAGTTTGAAACGCCCGATCTTTAACAAACTGAAGAAGCCGAATATATAAGACGGCGAGACAAATAATATGGAGTTAACTCTTCATATTGGCTGAATCGTCATCTTGGGTATTTGATTGTATCTAAGGCTGCGTCGCCATATCAAAAGGGGCGGTGTAGTCGTCGCACAAACACTCTCTGTTGTTTTGGTGATTTAGGTTACTGAAATGATAGGGTCAAGCGACTAAGTGCATCTGGTGGATGCCTTGGCGATCACAGGCGATGAAGGACGTGTAAGCCTGCGAAAAGCGCGGGGGAGCTGGCAATAGAGCTTTGATC
>NZ_JAELTR010000017.1:0-75371 GCF_016428945.1 Chromobacterium sp. ASV23 | reverse complement strand
CGGAAGCGACCGTAGCGCGCCAGCGCCTCCATGGCGGCGAGGCGGCGCGCGTCTGCGTCCTGGCGGCTGCTGGGCAAATCGCGCTTGAGCTTGCCCTCGACGAAGGCGGATAACCCATCCAGCATCTTGCCGCGCGGGCCTTCTGGAATCGCCACCCCGGCCTCGTGCGACGCGGCCAGCAGATAGCTGGTCAGCACGTCGCTGCCGCGGTCCGGCGCGCCTTCTCCCAGCGGGAAGTAGGCGGCCAGGCCGTTGCCGTCCAGGTACAGCGGCAGTTCGCTCATCAACTGGCTCCAGCGCTTGGCATCGGCCAGGCCCAGCGCGACGGAGCTGCGCTGCTCCAGGCAGGCATACGGATAGTCTTCGAACCAGCGGCGCACGCCGGGCAGGCTGTTGCCCAGCTTGGCTTGCAGGCTGACGCGGATGCCGCCGCGTCCCGGCAGGGCGCCCGGGGGCGGCGCCACCGGAATGGACAGCTCCGGCGACACGCGTTGCAGCGTGGCCTGTTCCACCGTCACCGGCACGGCGGGATCGATCTGCTGGCTGATGGCCAGCTTGTCGGCCGCCTTGCCGTCCACCTGTTGCGCGGCGAAGGTCCATTGCAGCGTTTTGACGCCTTCCGGCACCGTGACCTGCCAGCTGATGGGACGGGCTTCGCCCACCGGCAG
The DNA here is from genome assembly GCF_016428945.1 of Chromobacterium sp. ASV23. Taxonomy (NCBI): domain Bacteria; kingdom Pseudomonadati; phylum Pseudomonadota; class Betaproteobacteria; order Neisseriales; family Chromobacteriaceae; genus Chromobacterium; species Chromobacterium sp. ASV23. Next base: position 74,703 of record NZ_JAELTR010000017.1, on the reverse strand, counting down.
GCTGATCTGGCGCGGCGGCAGCGCCGGCAGCCCGGGCGCGCTGGCGGAAACCTTGACCTGCAGCGGTTTGTCGCCGCCGTTGCGCACGGTGACGCCGGCGGCGAACTGGTCGCCCTCGCGCGCCAGCGGCGGGATGCCGGATGTCAGCTGCAGATCCTGCGAGACGTTGATCTCGGCTTCGCCGCTGCCGAACAGATCATTGCCGACGTCGGCCACGGCTACCAGGCGGAAGCGGGTGAGGGCGTCGTTGATCGGCACCTTGACGCGTGCGCTGCCGTTGGCGTCCAGTACGACGCGCGGCTGCCAGGTCAGCAGCGTATCCAGCAGCTCTCGCGTCGGCGCCTTGCCCCCGCCGCCGCCCGGCGGCAACGATTTGCGGCCATAGTGGCGCTTGCCCACCACTTCCAGCTGCGCCGTGGCGGTTTCCACGCCGTAGCTGTGGCGCTGGTACATGGCCTGCATCAGCGCCCAGCTGGTATTGGGCTGCAGCTCCAGCAGGGCTTGGTCCACGGCGGCGAAAGCCACTTCGGTGCCGGCCGGTGGCGGCTTGCCATTGGGCAGCTTCACCTGGATGGCGACCTCGGCGTTTTCGCGTATGCCGTAGGTTTTGCGAGCCGGGGTGACTGACACGTCGAGGCGCTTGGCGGCGTCGCCTACCTGGATTTCGGCGACGCCGTACTTGAAGGCCGGGCGCGACAAGTCCACCATCGCTGTCGGAGGGGCGTAGTCGCCGCCTTCGTTCCAGTAGGCGTCCCACCATTCCGACGGGCTCTTCCAGCCCCAGGTGAAGAACGAGTACCACGGCACGTCGCGCACGCGGCCGCGCACCGCCAGCACCGAGACGTAGACATTGGGCGTCCAGTCCGGCTCAACTTTTAATTCAATGGTGGGGTTCTTGCCTTCCAGCTCCAGCACGCGGGTTTCCAGAATCCCTTCGCGTTCGATCGCCAGCCAGGCGGTGGCCTTGCGGAAGGGCATGCGCACCTGGAAGCGGGCGGTTTCGCCGGGCAGATAGCTGGTTTTCTCGGCCAGGATGTCGATGCGGTCGTTGTTGTCGACGTCGAACCACAGCTCGTCGTGCTTGCTGACCCACACCGACTGCGCGGCCTGGGCGACGTTGCCTTGCTCATCCTTGGCCTCGGCGATCAGCTCCATGTCGCCGGCGTCTTTCAGATTGATGTCGCAGAACACCAGGCCGCGCGCGTCGGTGGTGCCGCTGCATACCTTGCCCTTGTCTTCGGTCTCCTCGTTGTGGTCCCAGGCGTAGAAGCCGCCGACCAGCCGCTTGCGGCTGGACAAGTAGCGATGCTCGCGCAGCGTGACTTTGACGTCCTGCTTGGCGAGGGGCTTGCCGGCGGTGTCCAGCACCACGGCTTTCAGTTTCAGCGCGCGGCCGGCGGTGATCCAGCTGTCCACGCTGACGCCCACCTGCAGCGCGGCCGGCCACAAGGGGATGCGGCGGCTGATGGTTTGGGTTTCGCCGTTCGGGTCGCGGTAGGCGGCTTCGGTGACGAGGTCGTAGCGGCGATCGAGTTTGGGCAGCTTGTCGATCAGCGCCTTGCCGTTGCCATTGGCGTCCAGCTTCAGCGCGGCTTTGTCCAGCACCACTTTGCCGTCCAGCGAGGCATCGCTGCGGTCGGCGCCGCGTTGCGGCGGGGAAAAGCTGAAGTCGGAATACGCCTTGATGTGGGTGTAGCTGTCGGCCAGCATGGCGCTGACTTCCACTGGCCAGTCCTTGGCCGGTCCGCCGTTGCCCCAGGCCATGGACACGCTCAGCGGCACTTGCTTGGCGCCGATGTTCGCGCCTTTAGCGGTGAAGATGCGGCCGGTCATCGCCGGCAGGCGGAATTCCTCCACGCGGAAGCCGCCGCTTTGCAGCGAGTAGCCGTCCAGCTCCGGGCTCGACGGCTTGCCTTGGTCGTCCGGGCTGCGCGTGCCCTTGCGTTCCAGGTACAGCGTGTACTCGCCCAGCTTGGCCTCTTTGGGGATGGCATAGCTGCTTTCGGCATAGCGTCCTGCGCGCCAGGTCAGCGGCAGCTTGATTTCGTCGCCGCTGCCGTCATGGACGATGCGCAATTGCTGCGGCAACTGATTCGGGCGCAATTGGCCCAGGCCCTTGCCGGTCTGCACGCGCAGCAGGTGTTTCATCGAGACGGTTTCGCCGGCGCGGAACAGCGGCCGGTCCAGGATGGTATGCGCCAGGATGGAAGGGTTGTCGTTCCATTGCGTCGGGAACGGGAAGCGCCAGGACTCGATGCCGCGGTTCCAGCTGGAGCGGACGAAGGAGACATCCTCATTGCCTTGGGCATCCATGGCGCGGGCGGTGACGAACAGGCCGGACAGCTCCTCGTTGGAGCATTCGCCGCCGTTCAATTGCATGCCGGCCGTGGCGATGCCGTTCTTGTCGGTTTTGCCGGCCCACAAGGCCTCGCCCTTGCAGTTGTAGATATGGATGGCGGCATCGGGCACCGGCTTGCCCTTGTCCAGCGTGGTCACCCACACCGACGCGTTTTCGCCGGAGCGTTTCAGATGCACGGCCATATTGGTGACCAGGGCCGCGGTGCGCACATACATCGGCTTGTCCGCGCCCAGCAAAGATTTGCCGAGTAGGCGCGACGACACTTCCACCACATACAGGCCGGGCTTGGGCAGGGGGATGCCCACCACCTCGAACGGCCACTTGCCGTTTTTGTCTGGCTGGCTGGGCAGCTTCAGCGGCGCGGCGTCGCGGTTTTTGTTCAGCAGCGAGACGCGGCGGCTCTCTATCGTCTTGTCCTTGCCGGCCGGCAGATAGCTTTCATGGTAGCGCTGCACCTTGGCCAGCCAGCTCATGATGTCGGCGTCGCGAGAGAGTCGCAGCGCCTGGCCGCCCAGTTGCACGGCCTTGATGTCCAGATTCGGCTCCACGCCGCGCAAGGTGATCGGCAGCGCGGCGTCGGCGCCGGATTCGATGATGCCGAACGGCGCGGCGGCAAATTTGGCCAGCGGCGGATAATCGCCGAGCTTGATCGCCAGCGGGAAGCGGCCGGCGTTGAGCAGCGTGCGGCCGATTTCGTCGCGGAAGTCCTTGGGCAGGGTCAGGGTCAAGGTTTCCAGCGGCGGGAAGGGCGGCTCGAAGCGGATGCTGTCCACCGGCTCGCCCTTGCCGCGCTGTTGCGCCTGCGGCGCGCGCTCCGCGCCGGCGCCGGATAGCCGCGCCGCCATCGCCAGTTTTTCCGGCACCGGGGAGCTGAAATTCAGCTCGATGGCCTTGAACGGGGTGCAAGGGCCTTTGGCGTTTTCACGCTGGCAGCGCATGGCCGCGCTGAAGGCAGGGCGGACCTGAAAGTCCAGTTTGTCCGGCTTGCCGGCGCCGCGCAGATGGATCAGCGACAATGCGCTGTCCGGCGCCAGCCGCTGATCGCAGCGGACGGTCAGGATGCGCGCGGCGTCCTTTTCCAGTTTCAGATGCTTGAGCAGCGCTGCGCGGTCCGGAGCAGAGAGCGGGCGCGCCGGGATGCGTTCCGGCAGGCTGGAGGACTGGCAATACAGCGAGGACGGCTGCACATTGGGCGCGTTGAAGCGCAGCACAAAGGCCTGGTCTTCTTCGATGCGGCCGTTGTCCGGCCAGCTTTGGCGGATGACGGGCTGTCCGGTGAAGAAGCGGAAGGCCGGTCCGCTGACGGGGTCGCCCTGCTGATCCTTGAGGCCGGGTTTCAGCGTGAAGCGGCAGTCGGTATTGGCCGGCGGGGTTTCCGGGAGGTCCAGCGCCCAGGTCTTGTCGTCTACCCAATGGCCTTTGCCTTTCAGGCCGCAGCTCCAGGCAAACGGCGCCGGCGCAGCGCTATTGCCCAGCGCGATCATGCTGGAAGAAAAGGTGGCCCGGACCTGGCTGACTTCCTTCACTTCGCCCTGCGGACTGAAAGTGACGACGCCGGCAGCCGCGCCGACGGCATGGATGAAAAGGGCGACGGTTAGCGCGGTGCGCGCGAGTATTTTCATGGCCTGAGCTTTCAAGATGGGCGGCGGTGACATGGTCCACCGAGCATTGTTGTCATTCTTAGAGAATATTTTTACCGATGGAAATGGCAATTTGCATGCCGGCTCATGATATCAGACGATTCCGCTCATCGCGTTGCGCCAGAAAAATCCCGAGCAATATCAATCGGCAACTGCTGCGCGCTGCTTGGCGGAAAGAATCCCAGGCCGGCGCGTTAAGGACCAATCCGCGCAGGCCCTGTCCGTGAAGCAGCAGACAAGCCCGCGACGCGTGATATACTGTTCGTTTCGTTGGGTGCGTGGTGTAACTCCGCGCAGCGCCCGATTCCATGCTTGCCGGCAACGCCGCGACGGGCTTGGCCGGGCGTCGTACCGTCCCAGATGACTACAACCTGTCACACTCTAAGGAATCAACATGCAAGTACAGCTGGAAACTCTGAGCAATCTTGAGCGCCGCATGAACATCGCCCTGCCGATGGCCGCCATCGAAACGCAAGTGGCCGAACGCCTGAAGCGCGTGGCTCGCGGCGCCAAGATCCAAGGTTTCCGCCCGGGCAAGGCTCCGCTGAAGATCGTGGAAATGAACTACGGCGCCCAGGTGCGTGAAGAAGTGATGGGTGAGCAGGTGCAGCAAGGCTTCTACCAAGCCGTGACCGAGCAGAAATTGCGCGTGGCCGGCTACCCGCGCTTCGAGCCGGTTGCCGCTGGCGAAGACAAGGAAAACTTCAAGTTTGCCGCTACTTTTGAAGTCTACCCGGAAGTCAAGGTAGCCGAGATGGCGGGCAAGGAAATTGAAAAGCCGACCGTCACCGTGGGTGATGCCGAGATCGAAAAGACCATCGACATCCTGCGCAAGCAGCGTACCCGTTTCAACCGCGTTGAGCGCGAAGCGGCCAACGGCGACCGCGTGATCATCGACTTCAAGGGCGTCATCGATGGCGTGGCCTTCGAAGGCGGTTCCGCCGAGAACTTCCCGTTCGTGCTGGGCCAAGGCCAGATGCTGGCCGAGTTCGAAGCCGGCGTGATCGGCGCCAAGGAAGGCGACATCAAGAGCGTGGAAGTGAGCTTCCCGGCTGATTACCACGGCAAGGACGTGGCCGGCAAAACCGCCGTGTTCGAAATCCTGGTGAAGAACGTCGCCGAAGCCGTGCTGCCGGAAGTCGACGCCGACTTCGCCAAGGCGCTGGGCATCGCCGAAGGCGACGTGGAAAAGATGCGCGCCGAAATCCGCAAGAACGTTGAGCGCGAAGTGAAGCGCCGCCTGCAGGCCCGCATCAAGGAAAACGTGATGCAAGCGCTGATCGACGCGACCGAAATCGAACTGCCGAAGGCTCTGGTGAGCCTGGAGATCGGCCGTCTGGTCGAGCAGGCCCGTCGCGACATGCAACAGCGCGGCATGAACGTCAAGGATATGCCGTTCCCGCCGGAACTGTTCGCCGCCCAGGCCGAGCGTCGCGTCAAGCTGGGTCTGATCCTGTCCGAAATGGTGGAAGCCAACAAGCTGGAAGCCAAGCCGGAACAGGTTCGCGCCATGATCACCGAGTTCGCCGACAGCTACGAGCAGCCGGAAGACGTGCTGGCCTGGTACTATGAGAGCGCAGATCGCCTGGAAGGCCCGACTTCCATGGTTCTGGAAGACAACGTGGTTGAATTTGTGCTGTCTCAGGCCAATGTAGTATCGAAGGAGCTGTCCTTCGACGAACTGATGGGCAGCCAAGCCTGATAACCAAGTGGAGTGGCCGATGAAATCTATGATGGAACCGCAAGGTCTGGGCCTGGTGCCCATGGTGGTGGAGCAGAGTGGTCGTGGCGAACGCGCCTATGACATCTACTCGCGCCTCCTGAAAGAGCGTATCGTCTTCCTGGTCGGCCCCGTCACCGACGAGTCGGCCAACCTGGTTGTGGCGCAGATGCTGTTCCTGGAATCGGAAAATCCGGACAAGGACATCCACTTCTACATCAACTCGCCGGGCGGCTCCATTACCGCCGGCATGTCGATCTACGATACGATGAACTTCATCAAGCCGGATGTTTCCACCCTGTGCATCGGGCAGGCGGCCAGCATGGGCGCCTTCCTGCTTGCCGCGGGCACCCATGGCAAGCGTTTCGCGCTGGAAAACAGCCGGGTGATGATCCACCAGCCGCTGCTGTACGGCGGCGGCCTGTCCGGTCAGGTGACCGACATCGAGATCCATGCCCGCGAGCTGGTCAAGGTGAAGGCCAAGATGAACGAGCTGTTGGCCAAGCACTCCGGCCAGGAGCTGGAGCGGGTGATGGCCGATACCGAGCGCGACAACTTCATGTCCGCCGAAGAGGCCCGCGCCTACGGCATGATCGATAAAGTGCTGTCTTCCCGCCGGGACGTGACGGCGTAAGTAGTGGAATTGGCTAATGGCTGACAAAAACAGCAACGAAAAGCTTCTGTACTGCTCCTTCTGCGGAAAGAGCCAGCATGAGGTGCAGCGGCTGATCGCCGGCCCGCAGGTGTTCATTTGCAATGAATGCGTCGAGCTGTGCAACGACATCATCCGCGAGGAGCTGGAAAAAGGCGGCAGCATCGAGACGCTGGGCGGAGTTGCCGCCGAGCGCCCGCTGCCGACGCCGCAGGAGATTCGCGCGGACCTGGACCAGTACATCATCGGGCAGGACTTCGCCAAGAAGACCCTGTCTGTGGCGGTGTACAACCACTACAAGCGCCTCTACAACAAGGGCGGCAAAGACGACGTCGAACTGGCCAAGAGCAACATCCTCTTGATCGGTCCGACCGGCTCCGGCAAGACCCTGCTGGCCCAATCGCTGGCGCGCCTGTTGGATGTGCCTTTCGTCATCGCCGACGCCACCACGCTGACCGAGGCGGGGTACGTGGGCGAGGATGTCGAGCACATCATCCAGAAGCTGCTGCAGAAGTGCGACTACGATGTGGACAAGGCCCAGCGCGGCATCGTCTACATCGACGAGATCGACAAGATCTCGCGCAAGTCGGAAAACCCGTCCATCACCCGCGACGTATCGGGCGAGGGCGTGCAGCAGGCGCTGTTGAAGCTGATCGAGGGCACGGTCGCCTCGGTTCCGCCGCAAGGTGGCCGCAAGCATCCGAACCAGGAATTCATCCAGGTGGACACCGCCAACATCCTGTTCATTTGCGGCGGCGCTTTCGATGGTCTGGACAAGATCATCCGCCAGCGTTCCGAAAAGGGCGGCATCGGCTTTGGCGCCGAAGTCTCCTCCAAGGATGACGGCAAGAGCCTGACCAAGCTGTTCCAGGAAGTCGAGCCGCAGGACATCATCCGTTTCGGCCTGATTCCGGAGCTGATTGGCCGTCTGCCGGTGGTCGCCACGCTGGAAGAGCTGGACGAGGAGGCGCTGGTTTCCATCCTGACCCAGCCGAGAAACGCGCTGATCAAGCAGTACCAGAAGCTGTTCTCGCTGGAATCGGTGGATCTGGAAGTGCGTCCGTCCGCGCTGCGCGTCATCGCCAAGCAGGCGTTGGCTCGCAAGACCGGCGCCCGCGGCCTGCGTTCCATTCTGGAGCGCGCGCTCCTGGACACGATGTACGAGCTGCCGTCCATGCAGGACGTGGAGAAAGTCGTCGTGGACGAGAAGGTGATCGAGAAGGGCGACAAGCCGCTTTTCATCTACCGCGAGGGCGGCGGTGTGGCACAATCCGCCTGAAGGCCTGGCCTGAATGACTGAACCGCCCGGCAGGGCGGTTTTTTATTTGTCACCGTCGTAATCTGTTTTAGTATGGGGTGTTGATATTTTGGTATCGAGCCCCATTTCCCAAGCATTGTATTCCCAAGCTAAGGTTAGGTGATATGCCGCAACCCGCAGAAATCAGAGAAGAGACCACGCTGCCGCTGCTGCCCTTGCGCGATGTGGTGGTCTTCCCGCATATGGTCATCCCGCTGTTCGTCGGGCGGGCCAAGTCCATCCGCGCGCTGGAACTGGCGATGGACGAAGGCAAGCAGATCCTGCTGGTGGCCCAGCGTTCGGCCTCCAAGGATGAGCCTTCGGCCGAGGATCTATACAGCGTCGGCACCATCGCGGCCGTGCTGCAGATGCTCAAGCTGCCGGACGGCACCGTCAAGGTGCTGGTCGAAGGCCGTCAGCGCGCCACCATCAAGCAGGTGGGCGAGGAGGATGGCTGCTTCGTCGCAGAGTTCACGCCGCTGTCCAGCGAGCTGGAAGAAACCAATGAGACCGAGGCGATGCGCCGCGCGCTGCTCGCCCAGTTCGAACAATACGTCAAACTGAACAAGAAGATCCCGCCGGAGGTGCTGAACTCGCTGGCTGGGATCGATCGCGCCGGCCGCATGGCCGACAGCATCATCGCCCATCTGCCGCTGAAGCTGGAGCAGAAGCAGGAAGTGCTGGAGATGTTCGATGTGCAGACCCGCCTCGAGCACCTGATGTCGCAGCTGGAAGGCGAAATCGACATCCTGCAGGTGGAGAAGCGCATCCGCGGCCGCGTCAAGCGCCAGATGGAAAAGAGCCAGCGCGAGTACTACCTGAACGAGCAGGTCAAGGCCATCCAGAAAGAGCTGGGCGAGATGGACGAGGCCAGCGACCTGGACGAGCTGGAGCGCCGCATCAAAGTGGCCGGCATGAGCAAGGAAGGCCGCGAAAAAGCGCAATCCGAGCTGAAAAAGCTGAAAATGATGTCGCCGATGTCGGCCGAGGCCACCGTGGTCCGCAACTACATCGATACGCTGCTCGAGCTGCCGTGGAAGAAGAAGACCAAGATCAGCAAAGACGTGGCCAAGGCCGAGGAAGTGCTGGATGAGGATCACTTCGGCCTGGAGAAGGTCAAGGAACGCATTCTGGAGTATCTGGCGGTGCAGCAGCGCGTCGATCGCTTGAAGGCGCCCATCCTGTGCCTGGTCGGCCCTCCGGGCGTCGGCAAGACCTCCCTGGGGCAGTCTTTGGCCCGCGCCACCAATCGCAAGTTCGTGCGCATGGCGCTCGGCGGCGTGCGCGACGAGTCTGAGATCCGCGGCCATCGCCGCACCTATATCGGCTCCATGCCGGGCAAGGTGTTGCAGAATATGTCCAAGGTCGGCGTCAAGAACCCGCTGTTCCTGCTGGACGAAGTGGACAAGATGGGCGCGGACTTCCGCGGCGATCCGTCCTCGGCGCTGCTGGAAGTGCTGGATCCGGAACAGAACCATGCCTTCATCGATCATTACGCCGAAGTCGAGTTCGACCTGTCCGACGTGATGTTCGTCGCTACGGCCAACTCGCTGAACATTCCGCCCGCGCTGCTGGATCGGATGGAAATCATCCGCTTGTCAGGCTACACAGAAGACGAGAAGGTCAATATCGCGCTGAAGTACCTGCTGCCGAAGCAGATCGAGGCCAATGGCGTGCGCGAGGGCGAGTTGCTGGTGCAGGAGTCTGCCATCCGCGACATCGTGCGCTACTATACCCGTGAGGCCGGCGTGCGCAGTCTGGATCGCGAAATCGCCAAGATCTGCCGCAAGGTGGTGACAGGGGCCTTGCTCAAGCCGGGCAAGACTGGCAAGGTTACGGTGTTGGCCAAGAATCTGGACAAGTATCTGGGCGTGCGGCGTTTCGACTACGGCTTGGCCGAAGAGGAAAACCGCATCGGCCAGGTGACCGGCCTGGCCTGGACCGAGGTGGGCGGCGAATTGCTGACCATCGAGGCGGTGTCGCTGCCGGGCAAGGGTAGCATCGTGCGCACCGGCCAGTTGGGCGAGGTGATGCAGGAGTCGATCACGGCGGCGATGAGCGTGGTGCGCAGCAGGGCGCGCAGCCTGGGCATCAAGCCGGACTTCTACGAGAAGTGCGACATGCACATCCACGTGCCGGAAGGCGCGACGCCCAAGGATGGCCCGAGCGCGGGCATTGCGATGACGACGGCCATCGTTTCGGTGTTGACCGGCATTCCGGTGCGCGCCGATGTGGCGATGACCGGCGAAATCACGCTGCGCGGCGAGGTGTTGCCGATCGGCGGTTTGAAGGAGAAGTTGTTGGCGGCTCATCGCGGCGGCATTCGCCACGTGCTGATTCCCAAAGGCAACGAAAAAGACTTGGCGGAGATTCCGGCTAACATCAAGCAGAAGCTGGAAATCCACCCTGTCAAGTGGATTGACGAGGTTCTCGCGCTGGCATTGGAGCGTCAACCGGAAGAATTGTCGCAAGAAGAACAATCTGGCGAGATTCCCCCGGCACAGGACGCCAGTGGCGGACTCTCGGTTTTGAAGCATTAAGAATCATGACCTTAGCGAAGCTGTGAATATCCTTGGATTTCGCAACTTGCAAATGGGCTTGCTGAATAGCAAAACACCCGTGGAAGCCGCTTGACACAAGGATTTCCGGCTTGCTATAAAGCAAGCGTTTTTATCCGAATTACGTAGACCGAAGAACGACGAAAGGGGACTTACGTGAACAAGTCTGAACTGATTGACGCCATCGCCGCAGAGGCCGACATTTCCAAGGCTGCTGCCGCCAAGGCACTGGACGGCATGGTTGCTGCCGTTACCGATGCCTTGAAGAAAGGCGATACCGTGACTCTGGTGGGCTTTGGCACCTTCTATGTGGGCGAGCGCGCCGAGCGCAGCGGCCGCAATCCGAAGACCGGCGAAACCATCAAGATCCCGGCGGCACGTTCTCCGAAGTTCCGTGCTGGCAAGGCACTGAAAGACGCGCTATAATCGCGGCTTCGCCGTCGTCTGAGACGGTGGCGAAGTAAGGGCGTTTAGCTCAGTTGGTAGAGCGTCTGCCTTACAAGCAGAATGTCGGCGGTTCGACTCCGTCAACGCCCACCACAGCTCGGAGCGGTAGTTCAGTTGGTTAGAATACCGGCCTGTCACGCCGGGGGTCGCGGGTTCGAGTCCCGTCCGCTCCGCCAAATACACGAGAGAAGGTGAACCGGTTCAACCCGTTCACCTTTTTTTTTAAGGGATGGCTAGAGCCAATTGCCATGTTCGAGTTTGTCCAGAACAACAAAACCGTTATTCAAGTGATCCTGGGCGCCGTGGCCCTGACCTTCGTCGGCTTCGGCGTCAGCAGCTACACCGGCGCGACCGATGACCCATATCTGGTCAAAGTGGGCAGCACCAAGATCTACAAGCGCGACCTCGATCGCGCGCTCGAGGGCCAATCCAGCGATCCGGCCACCCGCCAGGCCATGCTGGAAAACATGATCCGCCGCGAACTGCTGCTGGCCGACGCGCGCGACCATGGCGGCACCATCAGCCCGGATCAGTTGCGCAAGTTCATCGCGGCCATCCCCATCTTTCAGGAAAACGGCCAGTTCAGTCCGGACCGCTATAGCGAGTTCCTGAAGAGCCGCTACCCGTCGGCCGAGGCTTTCGAAGCGGAAATCAGCCGCGACCTGCTGGTGCGCAGCCAACTGGACAGCGTTGCCGGCACCCAGTTCGTTCCTGACGTCATCGTCAACCATGTGGCCGCGCTGCTGGGCGAAGGCCGCGAGCTGCAGGCCTTGCTGATCAAGCCGTCCGACTTCGCCGCCGAGGTGAAGACCGATGACGCCGCGATCAAGGCCTTCTACGATGCCAATGCCAAGCGTTTCCGCAGCGCCGAGCAGGTGAAGCTGGACTACGTGCTGTTGTCGCAGGACGCCGTGGCGCAGGGCATCAAGATCGGCGATGCCGACGTGCAGAAGTATTACGACCAGCACAAAGCGGACTTGGCCGGCGAACAGCGCCGCGCCTCGCACATCCTGCTGGCGGTGGACAAGAGCGCCAAGCCGGAACAGAAAGCCAAGATCAAGGCTGAGGCGGAAGCCATCCTGAAGGAAGTGCGGGCCAACCCGGCCAAGTTTGCCGAAATCGCCAAGGCCAAGTCGCAGGATCCGGGCTCGGCCGAGAAGGGCGGCGACCTTGGTTTCAACGCCCGCGGCGTGATGGTCAAGCCGTTCGATGACGCGGTATTCGCCATGAAGCCGGGTCAGATCAGCGATCTGGTGGAAACTGAGTACGGCTTCCACATCATCAAGCTGGACGAGGTCAAGAGCCAGACGCTGGATCAGGTGAAGGGCGCCATCATCGACAAGCTGCAGAAGCAGAAGGCGGCCGCGCTGTTCCGCGAGCAATCCGACAAGCTGAACGAGGTTTCCTACCAGCAGGCGGATTCGCTGAAGGGCGTTGTGGACGCGTTGAAGCTGGAGGTCAAGCATTCCGGCTGGATCCAGCGCAATCAGCCGGCCCAAGACGATCTGCTGGGCAACCCCAAGTTGTTGCAGGCCGTGTTCAGCGATGACGTGCTGAAGAAGAAGCATAACAGCGAGGTGGTGGATGTCGGCGGCGGCCGCTTGGTGGTGGCGCGCGTCGCCGATCATCAGCCGGAGCGTCAGCTGCCGATCGCGGAAGTCCGTGACCAGATCAAGGGCGAGTTGATCGCCCGCGACGGCGCCAAGCTGGCCGACAAGAAGGGCCAGGCCTTGCTGGCCGAGCTGAAGGCCGGCAAGAACATTGACGCGCAGCAGTGGACGCCGGCGCAGACGGTGTCCCGCCGCGCGCCCAGCCTGCCGCAGGCCGATATGCGCGCCGTATTCGCGGTGGGCGCGGCCAAGCTGCCCGGCTTTGCCGGCGTGCGCCACGATACCGGCGAATATGTGATCTATCGCGTCAACAAGGTGATTGCCGCGCCGGCGATCAGCGATGCCGAGCGCGCCCAGCTGGGCGGCCAGCTGGGCCAGGTCAGCGCCGATGGTCAACTGGGCGCTTATTTGAAGACCCTGCGCGAGAAGTACCCGGTCACCGCTGGCAAACAGTCGCTGATCGACAGCAACTGACCGCGCGTTGCAAGCAGCAAGCCCCGCTTCCGGCGGGGCTTTTTTATTTTCAGAACGAAGGCGGGCGGCTCAGGCCGGCCGCTGTCGCTTCGGCGCGCAGCGCTTCCAGCAGCAGCCTGGCCTTGCGCGGCATGTTGCGGCTGGCGAAAACGGCGTGCATCTGCGGATCGTCGCCCTGGCTTGAGACAATGCGGAAGGTCGGGCAGAGCCGGATGAGCTCGCCGCGCGCTACCAGCGGCTCGGCCAGCCAGTCGCCCAGGCGGGCAATGCCCAAGCCGCCGCGCGCGGCGTCCAGCACGCCATTGCCGGAATTGCTGCGGTGCCAGGCGCTGAGGTTCAGACTGATCGTTTCATCGCCGCAGACAAAATTCCACGCCTTCAGCACGCGCGGCGCGCTGTGCATCAACACCCGATGTTGCGGCAGTTCGCGTGGGTGAGTGGGCGCGCCGTGACGTGTAATATATTCAGGACTGGCATAGAGATGGCGCCGGTAGTGCCACAGCGGATAGCCGATCAACTCGCTGGCCGCGGGGAAGGCGCCGCGTATCGAAAAATCCAGCTTGTCGCGTATCGGCTCCAGTATCGCGTCGCTGTACAGCACCTCGAAGCGCAGGCCGGGGTGCTCTTCGGCCAGCTTGGCCAGCGTGCGCGGCAATATCTCGCGGCCCAGCGATTCCGGCGCGGAGAATCGCAGCAGGCCGCGCGGCGAGATGGCCTGCTGACTCAATTCCTCTTCCGCCTGCTGCTGCAGGTCCAGCATCTGCCGCGCCAGCGGGTAATACGCTTCGCCGGCCATCGTCAGCTCCACCAGCTTGCTGGAGCGAGCCAGCAGCATGGTTCCCAGCTCATCTTCCAGGGCTTGCAGCGCGCGAGTGGCGCTGCTGGGCGAGGTGCCCAGCTGACGCGCGGCGGCGACGAAACTTTTCTCTTCCACCACGGCGCAGAATACCCGCAGATTCCATAGCGTTTTCATGGCGATCTCAAGATTGCGATTATTGCAATATTGTATTGCAAGCATGAGGAAATTGTCGGGAGTAGAATGGGCGTCAAGGAGAAATGACGATGTTATTGAGCTTGAGTTTTTTGTGCGTGGTCGCCTTTTTCGCCGGCCTGGTCGATGCCGCGGTGGGCGGTGGCGGATTGATCCAGATTCCTGGTCTGTTCAGCGCCTTGCCCAATGTGGCGCCAGCCACGATTTTCGGCACCAACAAGCTGGCTTCGGCGGTCGGCACGCTGTCGGCGGCGCGGTCTTACCTGCGGCGAGTCCGGCTGCCGTGGAACTTGGTGTTGCCGGCGGCGGCCACGGCCTTTGTGTTTGCCTTTGCCGGCGCCCAGGTGGTGACGCTGATACCCAAGGACATCATCCGCCCGCTGGTGCTGGCGCTGTTGCTGATCATGGCCATTTACACGCTTTGGAAGAAGGATTTCGGCAAATTGCACAAGCCGGTGGCCATCGGCCGGCGCGAGATGCTGGTCGGCATGGCCATAGGCGGCGCCATCGGCTTCTACGACGGCCTGTTCGGTCCCGGCACCGGCAGTTTCCTGATGTTCCTGTTCATCCGTTTGTTCGCCTTTGATTTTCTGCACGCGTCGGCGGCGGCCAAGGTGGTCAACCTGACCACCAATGTGGCCGCGCTGCTTTCGTTCGCCATCGGCGGCCATATCCTGTTCGCTTACGCCTTGCCGATGGCCGCCGCGAATATGGCCGGAGCCGTGGTGGGCACCCGCCTGGCCATGAAGAAAGGGGCCGGTTTCGTCCGTATCCTGTTCCTGGTGCTGACCAGCGTGCTGATCTGCAAGCTGGCCTGGGATATTTTGCACGGCTGATGGCATAAAACGGCGCGTCAAGGCATTCGCGGTTTTGAACTATGGCGGGCGCTCCTTTATCATGTAGTCTCAATGACTACGCCACGGCCGCACTCCATGCATCCATCCCGTTGTCCGCCGCCTGCCGCGGCGCAGGATTTGCTGCAGCTGCCCAATGTCGGCGCGCGTACCGCCGCCGACCTGCGGCTGCTCGGCATCCAGACGCCGGCCGACCTGCGCGGGCGCGACCCTTACCAAATGTACCTGCAGTTGTGCGACGCCACCGGGCAGCGCCACGATCCCTGCGTGCTCGATGTGCTGATTTCGCTGAGCCATTACATGGCAACCGGCGAAGCGCGCAGCTGGTGGAGCTTCACGGCGGAACGCAAGCGAAAATGGCGGCTATGATTCCTCGCGCGCCGCGCCTTACCGCATGCCACGATTGCGACCTGCTGCTCCGGCTGCCGCCAGCCGGGGAGGCGCGCGCCACCATACGCTGCCCGCGCTGCGGCGCGGCTTTGTACGAGCAGGGCACTGATGCGCCATCCACCTCTTGCGCCCTGCTGCTGGCCGGCGTGGTGGCGTTTGCCATCGCCAACTGCTATCCGGTGCTGATGCTGGAGGTGGCCGGCAACCGCAACGCGGCCACGCTATGGCAAACCGCGCTGGCGCTGCACGGGCAGAACATGCCGGAGGTGGCGTTGCTGGTGCTGTTCACCGGCATCGTCATGCCGGCCCTGGCCTTGTGCAGCATGCTGTATCTGCAGCTTCCCTTGCTGCTGGGCAAGGCGCCCCCGGGCTTCGCCGTCATCATGCGCTTGTATGGCATGGCGCGCCCCTGGTGCATGGTGGAGGTCTTTTTGCTGGGGGTGCTGGTTTCGCTGGTCAAGCTGGTGCATTTGGCCAATGTGCATCCCGGCATAGGCCTGTGGGCTTTCTTCGGCCTGATCGTATTGATGACGGCCAGCGCCGTCCGTTTTCGGCCCTATCGCTTATGGGAGCGTTATCAGGCATGCGCCGCTACGGAGTGAACAGCGCGGCCGAGCGCAATCTCTGCCTGTGCCATGGCTGCGGTCTATTGTGCCGGGTCAGCCCGGGGCAGGACAGCGCCTGTCCGCGCTGCGGCGCGCCGCTGCATCTGCGCCGCCCATCAGCCTTGCAGCGTTGCTGGGCCTTGCTGCTGGCGGCGATGATTTGCTATTTGCCGGCCAATCTGTTGCCCATCATGGAAACCACGGCGCTGACCGGCGTGCAGCGCGACACCATCATGAGCGGCGTGGTTTACTTATGGAACAATGACTCCTGGCCGCTGGCGCTGGTGGTGTTCACCGCCAGCGTGCTGGTGCCGCTGATGAAGATCCTGGTGCTGTTGTTGCTGCTGTGCAGCGTGCAATGGCGCTGGCGCTGGGCGCCGCGTCAGCGCACCCGGCTGTATCGCATGATCGAGCTGATCGGCCCCTGGTCGATGCTGGATATTTTCGTGGTGGCGCTGATGGTGGCGCTGGTGCAATGGCAGTCGCTGGCCAGCATCAAGGCCGGGCCGGGCGCGATCGCCTTCGGCGCGGTGGTGGTGCTGACCATGCTGGCGGCGATGAGTTTCGACCCCAGAATGATCTGGGATCCGGTAGAGGAATACGATGAGCAGTGACAACCCGCAAAACCTTCCCGAGCCGGAGCTGCCGCAGGCGGTGCCGGTCAAGCGACACCGCTGGGCGCCGTCGCTGATCTGGCTTATACCCGTGGTGGCGGCGCTGATCGGCGGCTGGCTGGCGGTGCATGCCATCCTGTCGCGCGGTCCGACCATCACCATCTCGTTCCAGAACGCCGAAGGCATCGAAGCCGGCAAGACCCGCATCAAATACAAGGATGTGGAAATCGGCGAGGTGACCTCGGTCAAGCTCAGCCCAAACCGGCAGGCTATCATCGCCACGGCTCAGTTGAGCAAGGAAGCGGCCGACTATCTGGCCGAAGACAGCCGCTTCTGGGTGGTGCGGCCGCGGATCTCCGGCGGCAGCGTATCCGGCCTCGGCACGGTGCTGTCCGGCTCCTATATCGGCATGGACATCGGCAAGAGCGCGGTGCGCAAAAACGAATTTGTCGGGCTGGAAACGCCGCCTATCATCAATGCCGATTTGCCGGGGCAGGCTTTCTTTCTGCGCGCCGACAATCTTGGCTCGCTGAATACCGGCTCGCCGGTGTATTTCCGCCGCGTGCCGGTGGGGCAGGTGGTGGGGTATGAGTTGGACCCTAAAGGCGGCTTCGTCCGCGTCGCCATTTTCGTCAATGCGCCATATGATCGCTTCGTCACGGCCAACAGCCGCTTCTGGCACGCCAGCGGCGTGGATGTGTCGCTGAGCGCCAATGGATTGAATGTCAGCACCCAGTCGCTGGCTGCCATCGCTCTGGGCGGCATCGCGTTTGAGACGCCGCTGGCTGACAACGGCGGCGTGCCCTTGTCCGACCGCAATTTCATCCTGCACGATACGCGGGAAAAAGCGCTGCAGAACCCTGATCGCGAAATGCAGCCGTTCCGCCTGCGCTTCCATCAATCGCTGCGTGGCCTCAGCGTGGGCGCGCCGGTCGATTTCCGCGGCATCACGATCGGCGAAGTCACCGCCATCGGCGTCGAATACATGCGCGAACGCAAGGACTTCGACATGACGGTGGACATCCGCATCTATCCGAGCCGGCTGGATAGCCTGTCGCATGGCGGCCGGGTGTCCGGCAAGCTGTCGCCGCAGCAACTGGTGGCCAATGGCGTGCGCGCGCAGCTGCGCTCGGGCAATCTGATCACCGGCCAGCTATACGTGGCGCTGGACTTCTTCCGCGACGCGCCGCCGGCCCAGTTGGTGGTGCGCCGGGGCGTAGCCGAGCTGCCCACCATTCCGGGCGACTTGGAAGAGCTGCAGCGCGTGTTGCAGCGCATCGTCAAGAAGCTGGACGCCGTGCCGTTCGACGATATCGGCAAGGAGACGGAAGCGTCGCTGAAAGCCATGCGGCAAACCTTGGACAGTGTGAAGAAGCTGAGCGAGGGGGCGAACAGCGAGACCCTGCCGCAGTTGAGCAAGACCCTGCAACAACTGCAGCAGACGCTGGACGCCACGCAGAAGACGATGAAGGCCGATTCGCCATTGCAGCAGGATGTGCGCTCCGCCGCGCAGGAAGTCAAGGAAACGGCGCGCAGCTTCCGCGCGCTAGCCGATTATCTGGATCGCCATCCCGAGGCGCTGGTGCGCGGCAAGGAGGCGCAGCCATGATGAAGAATTGGATACTCGCCGCGTTATTGGCGGCGGCATTGGGCGGCTGCGCTACGCCGCCGGCCCGTTTTTACGGCCTGGACGCCGTGTCCGGTCCTACCGCGCCATCGCGGCTGGGACAGCGCGTGCTGCTGGGGCCGGTGACGCTGCCGGCGGCGCTGGATAGGCCGCAGCTGGTGCTGGACAATGGCGAGGGCGAGCTGAGCCTGCAGGAGTTCGCGCGCTGGAGCGCGCCGCTCGACCGCTTGCTGGCGCAGAATCTGGCGCTGGGCGTGTCCCGGCACAGCGGCCTGGCCAGCGTCTATGCGTATCCGCAGCCGGGCATGGACGGCGGCGAACTGCGCTATGTGCTCGATGTGCGTCGCCTGAGCCTGCAGCCGGGGCGGCAGGTGGCGCTGGAAGCGGTGTGGCAGTTGCAGAATGTAGCGGATGGCAAGGTGTTGGCGGGCGGCAGCTTCAGCCGTGCGCAGCCGGTGACGGCTGCCGACGCGCCAGCCTTGTTGGCCGCCCTGCGGACGCTGCTGGATGGCCTGTCCCTTGATATGGCGGCGCCGTTGCGGGAGCAGCCGGTACGATGAGCGCGAATCATTCTATTGTTTTGGGTATTTGCGGCACGTCCGGCAGCGGCAAAACCACGTTGCTGGAGGCCGTGTTGCCCAAGCTGCGCGAGGCCGGATTGGCGGTATCGGTCATCAAGCATAGCCACCACGATCTGCAGCTGGATGCGCCGGGCAAGGACAGCTTTCGCCATCGCCAGGCGGGCGCCTGCGAAGTGATGGTGGTGTCGCCGCATCGCTTCGGCTTGTTTGCCGAGACCGCCGCCGAGCTGACGCTGGACCAGCAACTCTCCCGCCTGTCGCCGTGCGATCTGGTATTGCTGGAGGGGCACAAGGCGCAGCCGGTGCCTAAGCTCGAAATCTATCGGCCCGCGCTGGGCAAGCCGCCGCTGTTCGAGTCTGATCCCGGGGTGATTGCCGTGGCAAGCGATAGCGCCTTGGATGCGCCTTGCCCGGTGCTGGACCTGAACCATCCCGAAGCCGTGGCGCGTTTCATCGTCGGCTGGCTGGCGCAGCGGAAGGCTGCGGCGCCGAGAGCGTGATATTCCATCATATGGATCTTGTCTGAAATAAATTACGAAACTCGCTGTTTTTTCTGGAATTTATTCTATCCGGTTTGGATTTGATTGAATTATAGTGTTGCGCTGTTTTGGTATAATTCTGGCAGTTTATTCCAGTTATCGCCATGAACAACGCAACAAACAATCGAAACGCCTATCTGCTATTGGTGCTGACCATGTTGATGTGGTCCACCAATTTCATCATCGCCCGCGCCTTGCATCAACAAGTGGGACCGTTCACGCTGGCATTTGCCCGCTGGGCCATCGCGCTATGCTGCGTGCTGCCGTTCGCCTTGCCCCGCTTGCGGCGCAATTGGGACAAGCTGCGCAAACAATGGCCGCTTTTGCTGCTGCTGGGTCTGTTCGGCATCGGCCTGACCAATACCTTGGTCTACTGGGCGGTGCAAACCACCACAGCCACCAATGCCGTGATTTTGAACAGCGCCACGCCGGTGATGGTATTGCTGCTGGGTTCGCTGTATTTCCGCCAGCGCTTGAGCAGCCGGCAGTGGTTGGGCATGACGCTGGCGCTGTGCGGCGCCTTGCTGATCGTGCTGAAAGGCAAGCTGCTGGCCATAGGCTCGTTTCATTTCGGCGCGGGGGACTTGCTGGTCTTGGCCGGTGGCCTGTGCTGGGCGATCTATACCTTGGGCCTGCGCAAGCTGAAGCCCGGGATCGATGCCATGGTGCAGATGGCGGTGCTGCTGCTGGTCGGGGAGGCGGTATTGCTGCCCTTGTTCGGCATGGAGCTGGCGCAACGCGGCTTGCCGACTCTGGACCGCGCCGGCTGGGCCAGCCTGTTGTATCTGGGCGCCTTGCCGTCGGTGGTGGCTTATCTGTTGTACAACCGTGCCATCGCCATGGTCGGCACCGCCAAGGCGGCCAGCTTTTTGTATCTGATGCCGGCCTTTGGCGCGCTGCAGTCCATTGTGTTGCTTGGCGAGGAGCTGCACTGGTATCACGCGGCCGGTTTGGCCGCCATTTTTGGCGGGATTGCGTTGAGTTCCTTGACCCGGGCGCGGACGGACCCATCTGCTGCGCCGGCCTTGCGCCCGCGGGAATCGTGATTTTCCGCTAGCGAGTCAGCCGTGGTAAGCTGATGACATTAGCAGCCGGTTTGCGTTGCCTATTTTTGTTTATGCACCCGCAAAAAAACCGTTATTGGAACGATCTGCAACGCAGGGCTGTAGCGGCGCCGTGAGAACGGCGCCGCTTTTTTATGCCTATGCGAAAGTCTGGCTATGGCTTTAGGTCATGTGCAGCAACAGCGGCACGGCCCAGTCCTTCAGCCAGGTCATCAGCAAGGGGATCATCAGGCATAGCGCGCCCCAGCTGATCCAGCTGGTGCCGCACACCGGCTGCCTGCGCATCGCCAGCAGCTGCAGCCGGTAAGCCAGATAGCTGACTATGATGGTCAGCGGCGGCGCCAGCAGATAAATGGCGCGCGGTTGCTGGCTTAGCCAAGGCGACAGGCCAAGCACGCCGATATGCAGCGCCAGCTGGCTGCACAGCAGGGCGGCCAGCCGCCGGTCTTGCCCGGGGAAACTCAGCACGCGTCCGTCCACCCGCATATGCGCCGCGGCCCACATCACGGCCGTCACGCCCAACCAGGCATAGGCATAGACGAAGGGCAGCAGCAGGGGGGAAACCAGAGCGGTATCGACTTGCTGCCGCAACAGGGCAACCAGGATCAGATAGGCGGCGGCAAAGCAGGCCAGCGCGCTGCCGCTGCGGCTGGTGCCCAGCCGCCATAGCAGGTGCAGGAAAAACAGGATGACGATGCAAAGCAGCAGCAGGCCGCCTGCCGTAGCCGTCATGCCGCCTCCAGCGCGGACAGCAGCGCGGCGGAGGCCAATTCCCCGATCTGGGCCAGGTACTGCGTATGCATGTCGAAGGTGAAGCGCTGCGCATCGTCGCTGGCCAGCACCAGAATGCCGAAGGCCTGGCCGTCTGCGCCGCGCAGGGCCACCTGGGCGAACGATTGCAGTACCGGCTTGGCCGGGAACCAGCCCATCACCTCGTCGTTGACGTAAGGGCCGCAATACGGAGCATTCAGATTGCGCGCCAACCCTTGCACCTCGTTGCGCGAATTGTAGTGCTCGTCGTCGCCTTCGGCGGCCGGGTGCCACAGTTTCAGCGCGACGCGGTCCAGCTGGAATTCTTCCGCCAGCGCGCGCTTCAACGCGGCGATGCGCTCCTTGGCGCCGCGGGCAGCCAGTTGCGCCAGCGTCAGCCGGTGTAGCCTTGCCAGCAGGCGGTCGTTGTCATGTCCGCGCTCGATCAGCTGTTGCAGCTGCGCCTCCAGTTGGCGGTTGCGGTCTTTCAGTTCCAACAGCTGCCGCTCGGCGAAGGACACCACCACGCGCTCGCCGTTTTGCGGCGCCGGCTGCAGGCCGTAACGCGCGGCCAATTGCGCCAGCAGCTCGGGATGTTCGTCGAGAAAAGCCAGGACCTGTTCGCTGTGCATCTGTCTTGCCCTTTCCTTGAGTGATGCAGAAATGAATTGGTGTCTTTGCTGGACTTAAAGTTCGATTTCGCCTTGGAAAACCGTTACCGCCGGCCCGGTCATGATCACCGGATGGCCTGCGCCGGCCCATTCGATGACGATATCGCCGCCGCGCGCGTGCACGGTGACGCGCGCGTCCAGCCAGCCTTGGCGGATGCCGCAGACCACCGCCGCGCAGGCGCCGGTGCCGCAGGCCAAGGTCTCGCCGGCGCCGCGCTCGTAGACGCGTAACTTGATTTCTTGGCGATTGAGTATCTGCATGAAGCCGGCATTGACCCGCTGCGGGAACCACGGGTGGCCCTCCACCAGCGGGCCGACTTCAGCCACCGGCGCGCTATCCACATCATCCACCCTTTGCACGGCATGCGGATTGCCCATCGAGACGATGCCGATTTCACAGGCGCGCCCGTCCAGCGGCAGCGAGTAGGTCAGCGCTTCGGCTTCGGCCAGGAAGGGCAGGTCGGCCGGGGCGAAGCGCGGCACGCCCATGTCCACGCGCGCCAGGCCGTCGCCCAGGTATTCCGGCGCGATCACGCCGCGCGCGGTTTCCACCGTGATGCGGGATTTGTCGGTCAGACCGGCGTCGCGGACGAATTTGACGAAGCAGCGCGAGCCGTTGCCGCATTGCTCGACCTCGCCGCCGTCGTTATTGAAGATGCGGTAGCGGAAATCATGGCCGGCCTCGCGCGGCGGCTCCACCAGCAGCAACTGGTCGAAGCCTATGCCCAACTGGCGGTGGCCAAGCCGGCGAATCTGTTCAGGCGAGAGGGAAACGTTTTGGCGCACGCCGTCAATGACCATGAAGTCATTGCCCAGGCCGTGCATTTTGCTGAATTTCAGTTTCATGAGCCGATGTCTGCGCTGCGTGATGCGGGATAGCGCAGATTAGCATAGCCCCGGCGGATATACATCGGGAATGGAAGCGCGCCGCCAACCGGTGGCGCGGCAGACGCATCAGGCGCGCAATACGGTGCGCGCGCCTTCATAGCGCGGGGCGAAATAGACGTTGTCCAGCCGGGCTACGCGTATGGTGCTGTTGGTGCGCGGGGCGTGGACGAATTTGCCGTCGCCGATATAGATGCCCATGTGCGAGAACGGCCGGTTCATCGTATTGAAGAACACCAGATCGCCAACCTGGCGCTGGCTGTCCGGAATCGGCTTGGCCATATTGGCGATTTGCGCCGCATTGTGCGGCAGCTTGATGCCGATGGCGTTCTGGTAGATGTAGCTGACCATGCCGCTGCAGTCGAGGCCGGCTTCCGGATTGCTGCCGCCAAAGCGATAGCCGCCATCGAGCAGGCCTATGGTGTACAGCAGGATCTCGCGGCCGTCGCCATCGGCGCTGAGGCTGGACAGCGAGGTGTCGCCCGAGGGTTTGCCGGGGCGATAGGGCGGGCGCTGGCTGGTTTTGACGGGCGTGGTGCCGCAGGCGGCCAGCAGGGCGGCCAGTCCGGCCAGCGCCGCGCCGCGCAGCAACTGGCGGCGCGCGGCGCCGTCTTGGTCCAACGTGGATTCACTCATGGTTGCTTGGACTCCATTTCTTTTCATTTGACGATACAACACCATGATTTGAAATCAAATTTCAGAAACGAGAATGGGTATCCCGCACTTCCTTCCACATTGATCGATCCGCCGCTTAGAGCCGCTCACAAAACCTTGTTAGAGAACCTGAGCCAAGGCGCGCCGACGCAGACAGTACAAGTCGTACGGCAAGGAGGCGCAACGCAGGATCAGGGGTTTTGTTAGCGGGCCTTAACCCGCCGCATCAGGCTGGGGCCGCGCCGTCATCGATGATTACAGCTTATTCGTATCCGGCGAGTATAGCGAAACTGCGCAGGCGAGTCAGCCGGCGCGGCGCTCAAGCAGCGCCTGGGCGACGCCTGCGGATCAAGATTTGGGCTTAGCCGTAGCGCTTTTTCGCCTCGATGGCGAGGCCGCTGCCGATGCTGCCGAACAGATTGCCCTCCACGTGGTGGGCATTGGGCAGCAGCGCGCGCACGCCGGCGCGCAGCGCTGGCACGCCGCTGGAACCGCCTGTGAAGAACACCGTGTCCACTTGCTCAGCCGTGAGGCCGGCATCGGCCAGCAGCTTGCATACGGTGGTGGAGACGCGGTCCAGCAGCGCGTCTATGCTGGTTTCAAAGTCCGCGCGCGCCAGGTCGCAATGCAGGCCGCGTTCGATCGGGTCCAGCGATAGACGATGCGTATCGTTGTCGGACAGCGAGATCTTGGCGGCTTCCACTTCCATCGCCAGCCAGTGGCCGGCGCGCTCCTGGATCAGCTTGAACAGCCGGTCCAGCTTTTGCGGATCTGCCGCGTCGCGGTGCACGTCCTGCAGATCCATCCAGGCCTTGCGGGTGTAGGCGAAGTTGATGGTGTGCCAGGTGGCCAGATTGAAGTACTGGCTGGACGGCATTTCAGCATTGTTGCGCAGCCGAGTCTTGAAGCCGAACAGAGGCATCACGCCGTGCAGGCTCAGTTGGCGGTCGAAGTCCGTGCCGCCGATGTGCACGCCGCCGGTGGCCAGGATGTCGCCGCGGCGCTCGTCGTGGTGGCGGCGCTCTGGAGACAGCCGGATCAAGGTGAAGTCCGATGTGCCGCCGCCGATGTCCACGATCAGCACCAGTTCTTCCTTCTGGATGGTGGACTCGTAGTCGAAGGCGGCCGCAATCGGCTCCAGCTGGAAGGAAATATCCTTGAAGCCAACCTCGCGGGCGATGTCGGCGAGCGTGTCTTCGGCCAGCTTGTCCGCTTGCGGGTTGTCGTCGACAAAATAGACCGGGCGGCCCAGCACCACGTGGTCGAAAGCGCGGCCGGCGCCGGATTCGGCGCGGGCCTTCAGCTCGGCGATGAACAGCTTGAGCAGATAGCGGAACGGCAGGGCCTTGCCTTGCACTTCGGTCTGGCTGTCAATCAGGCTGGAGCCGAGCAGGCTTTTCAGCGAGCGCATCAGCCGGCCTTCATAGCCTTCCATGTATTCGGCCAGCGCGGCGCGCCCAAAGCAGGCGTGATCTTCCTCGTAATTGAAAAACACCACCGACGGCAGCGTGATCTTGCCGTCTTCCAAAGGCAGCAGCGCGTCATGGTCCGGGCGCAGCCAGCCAACGGTGGAGTTGGAGGTGCCAAAGTCGATGCCGCAGGCGCGGGAGGCGGTTTGGATCGTCATTCGGGCATCTCCTTGAAAATAAAAGAGGCGGGATGGTACGCGGAATGACGGAGAAAGGGAAGGGTTATGCAAACGGGTTATGTGTTGTCGCGGCGCAGTTTGTGCAACTTGCTGGCCTGATGGCGGGCGTCTTCCTCGCTGTGCAGATAGCGGCGGGTGGTTTGGATGCTGGCGTGGCGCAAGTTCTGGCTGACCAGCAGCAGCGGGACGCCGGCTTCCAGCTGATGGCTGGCGGCGGTATGCCGCAACCAATGGGTGGAGGCGCGGCGCAGTTGGTCTTTCAATTCTTCGCTGGGCGCGCTGAGCAAGGCCTGGGCGAAGATTTCCTTGCAGATCAGATAGATGGCCTTGTCCGATAAGGGTTCCGTCCGACCCTTGGCGCCAATGCGGCAGACCAGCGGCGTGTCGTCGCCGCTTGTCGGCTCCGCTGGCAGGCCCAGGCTGTGCCGATAACGCGCCAGAGCCGCCATCAGTTCGTCCGATAAGGGGATGCGCGCGGCGACATCGCCCTTGCCCAGCACGTTCCACCACCAGTTGCCATGGCGCTTGGCCAGATCAGAGGCGCGTGCTGCGGCTGCTTCAGCGCGGCGCGCGCCGGTCAGATACAGCAGGGTGAACAGCCAGCGCGCGCGTTCGGCGTGGCGAATGTTTCTATCGGTGTCGCGCGGCAGCGCGTCCAGCGTGCTTTGCAGATGCTGCCAGCACGCGGCATCGAGAAATCGCTCAACCTCCTGGCGCTGAGTCTTGCCGCCGCGGCGGCGCAGCAGCTTGAACGGATTGCCGTTGAGGTAGCCGGCGTCGTTGAGGTAGGAAAACAGCGCGCCCAGCACGGTCAGGCTGTGGTTGATGCTCTGCGGCGACAGCGGCTTGGTGAACGGCTTCCATTGGGGATGGCTGCGCGGCCGGGCCGGGCCTATCCATTGCTCGGCCGGATGCGGAGAGGCTAAAAAGCGCCGGTAGTCCTGCACGTCCTCCCGTTTCATCTGGGCCAGCGTTTGCCGCCGGCTGTCCAGCCAGAGCAGCAGGCGTTCCGCCTCCTTGCGATAGCCAGCCAGCGTGGCGGGCTTGTCAGCGTGCTCGGCCAGCCAGGTCAGCACGGCCTGGGTGTCGGATTGGGCCTGGATCAGTTGCGCCGGGCCGGGGGCGGGAGGATGAAACGTGTCGGGAAGCATGGCGAGCCATGGTAGGGCATCGGCCGGAAAATGCAAGCCGTGGCGGAGAGGCTGGCGCTTGCCGGGCGGGGCGCCGCCCGGCCATGGCGTCAGGAAACTTCTCCCAGCAGACTGCGCAGCCGCTGGATGGCTTCATCGCGCTCTGCCATTTTCTGGCGGTGCAAGCGTTCCGCGGCGATGACGTCGCCCTTGCAGTGCGGACAGGTGGTTTCGTGTTGATGGATGTATTGCTTGCAATTGCGGCATAGCGCCAGCCTTGCCGGCGGATGGCCGGTTTCCGGCGCTTTCTTGCCGCGGTTTTTCCAGCTGAGTTCTATGACTTGGCCGCTGCGGCTGATCTGGCTCACCACCTTGCCGCTGGCGATGTCTTCGGTAATCAGGTCGAAACGGCCGACGGCGAACGAATCCTGGGCGGCATCTTGCAGTTTGACGATGCGCTCGCGCAGGCCGCGCTGTTGCAAGTCCAGCGCCCGGTAGTGGCAGTACGGGTTGTTGCCGGGTTTGCCCAGCAGCGAGTGGGACGTCCAGGTGCAGCCGCCGCGACAGACATCGTTGTAATAGCAGCCGCGGCAGTAGCCCCACAAATCGTCCACCGAACGCAGCCGGCCGAAGTGGATGCCTTCGCTGTGCCGCCAGATGTCTTCCAAGGCCATGTCGCGGACATTGCCGCCGGCAAATCCCACGGTGGCCAGCGATGGACAGCCCTTGACGGTGCCGTCCGCTTCCAGCGCCATCACCGTTTGCCCCGCGCCGCAGCCGGCCCAGTGCACGCGGTCATCGCCAAAGCCGCGCCAGATGTGTTCGTAAGGGCCGTAATAGCCGATGTTGTTGCCTATGGTCATCAAGAGGCCGCGTTCCAATCCTTCCTGGTACAGGCGGGCGAGCAGCGGCATCAACTCCAGCACGCGGTATGGCTGCAGCAAGACTTCATCGTTGTCCACTGCGTTGCCCATGGCCACGGTCAATTGAATCTGCCAATGCGTGGCGCCGAGTTCGATGATGTGGTCCATCAGCGCGGGCAAATCCGGCATGGTGGCCGCGCCGATCTGGGTGTTGACGCTGACTGCCAAACCGGCCGCCTTGGCGCGCCGCAAGGTGTCGCTGGCTTTGTCGAATGAGCCCGGCACATTGCGCAATTTGTCGTGCAGCGGCGCCAGCCCGTCCAGCGAAACGCCCACGCCATTGAGGCCGGCGTCTACCGCCTCCTGCAGCTTGGCCGGGGTCAGATTGCGGCCGCCGGTTTGGGTGGCGCAATAAATGCCATGGCCCCGGATGGCGCGGATCAGTTGAGTCCAATCCTTGCGCAGATAAGCTTCTCCGCCGATCAGCGTGATTTCGCGCGTGCCCAGCTTGGCCAGCGCGTCTATCACCTGCAGGCATTCCGCCGTGGAAAGCTCGCTGTGGCGGCGATGGCCGGCGCGGGAGCCGCAATGCAGGCACTTGAGGTCGCAGGCCAGGGTGATCTCCCAGACCACGTGAACGGGATTGTAGCGTTCGAAGTCTTCGCGGCTGAGATAGCGGGCAGGGCGTTT
The DNA here is from genome assembly GCF_016428945.1 of Chromobacterium sp. ASV23. Taxonomy (NCBI): domain Bacteria; kingdom Pseudomonadati; phylum Pseudomonadota; class Betaproteobacteria; order Neisseriales; family Chromobacteriaceae; genus Chromobacterium; species Chromobacterium sp. ASV23. Next base: position 47,390 of record NZ_JAELTR010000017.1, on the reverse strand, counting down.
TTCTTGGCTGTCGGACATGGGCGTTCCTTGGCGGGAAGTCCGGGCATGGCGCCCGGACTGTCTGGCGGTTCACCGCCCTCGCCGGGGCGGCTGCGGCGGGTCAGCGGCTGCCCAGTTTTTCCAGGGCTTCGTTCAGGCTACGGATCTGCGCCTCCGCTGCGGCAAGCAGTTGCCGCGCCTTGGTCTCGCCGACATCGGCCCGGCTGGCTTCCGTCAGCGCCGAAGCGTAGAGCGTATGGAAGTGGGAGCCGGCATTGGCGCTGGTATTGGAAATATCTTCCGCCACGGTGGAGGTGGCGGCCAAATGCTGGTTGACCACGTTATGCCACTCGCCGTTATAGAAGTACTTGTAGCTGACGGTGCCGTTTTGCCAGTCTGCGGACAGGTGCCCGCGCAGATGGAAGGTTTCCGCCACTTTGCTGATCGGGCTGGTGGGGCTGCCGTCCAGCACCAGGATCACTTGGTCGCCCAGGACGGAAAAATAGCCCCAGACATTGGCCTTGAAGTCCACTGGCGGATTGGTGCTCTGGAACACGCTCGCCGTGCCGGCGACCTTCTTGTTGGCGGTATCGACCACCAGATTCAGATTCAGTATTGGCGCGCCGTAAGCCGAGGTGGCGGTGGCGAGGCGAACGAGGAACAGTTCTTCGGACATGGGGAAGGCTCCCGAAATAGAGTTGGATCAAGGTGTTCGCAAAGTTTGGGGCTTAGCGCTGCAGCTTCTCTTTGAGGAGATTGGCCGCCGCCAGCAGGCTGTCGCGCTGATTGGTTGCCGATTCGCGCAGCCGGCTGATTTCGGCCGCGTCGTTCTTGGCGACGGCGTTCTGGACGGAAACCGCGTACAGCGGGGTATAGACTGGATCCGGGTAGGGGTTGACTGGCAGGCGTTCCAGCGAGCGGTTCAGATGGGCTGGCGCATTTTCCACATTGATCCAGGTCTGGCCATCGTTGTAGCTGTAGTTGGCGACCCCCTCCGCCCAAGTGCGGTCAAGCAGCAACTCGATCTTGAAGCCGATGGGGGAATTGGCGTGCGGGCCGCCATGGTTGCCTTGAGCGGTGATCAGGATGCGGCCGTCCGATGGCGGCATCACGGTAAGGTAGGTGTATTGTCCCCACACGTCATAGGTGGTGGCGGACGGATTTTGCGTGGCGACGGCCTGGGTGATTTTGGCAAAACCCACTACCGTGTCCGCCACGGTATTCACCAGCAAGCTCAGCGTCAGGGTCTGCGCTCCGGCGGCGCCAGTGGTGATGATATAGCTGACAGGGAATAGGGCATCCTGGGTGCGGCCGGCAGTGCCTTGCGCCTGTTGTAGAGCGGTGCCGTAGGGCGGCGCGGACAGGTTGGTCGATTCGCTCATGTCGTCTTCCTTGATAGAGGGTGAGGGAGGGCTGGCGTGATGGGCCGGGTCAAGGCTTGCCAGTGCTTACCGGTTTAGCAGGCGGAGCAAGACGTGTTTTGGCATTAAGGACAGGTGGGCTGGGCCGCATTTGGTTGGTTTGTTGGCAGGCATTCCATGCCTGAAACTTCCGATAAGTATAATTATCGGAAAAATATTGAAGATATGATTAAATAAATAATGATATACGTGATATATTTTATTCATTACATTTGCTACACTTTGAGGGAAACATCAAACAGGTAAACAGCACATGGCTGCGGATATCTATGCACGCATTCGCCAGGCGGCGTTCGAGCTGGTGGGCGAGGGCACCTGGCCTACGGTGGCCGACGTGCGCGCCCGCTTGGGCAGCGGCTCCAACACCACCATCAATAACGCCTTGAAGGAATGGCGGCAGGAGTTTTTATCCAGGGTGGCGGTCTCGTCGCGCCGGCCGGATTGGCCGCCTAGTTTGGCGGAGGCTTTTGAGCAGGTGTGGCAAAAAGCTTGCGACGAGGCTGATCAGCAGTTGGAGGCTGTGCGCCAAGAGGTGGCGGAAGAGGCGGCAGAGCTGCGCGCCGAGCGCGATGGCTTGCTGCAAAAGCAGGAACAGGCGGAGGCGGAGCTGCAATCGCTGCGTCATGAGCTGGAATTGCGCGCAGCCAGGCAAGTGGAGCTGGATGGTGAATTGCGTCAGGAGCGCCAGCGCGCGGAGAAGCTACAGGAAGAACGCCAGCAACTGCTGAGCGCGCAGGAGGCCTTGCGGCAGGAACTGTCGACCCTCCGCAAGGAGGCCGATGCCCGCGAGTCCGAGCTGCAAGAAAAGCATGAGCAGCAACTGCGCGAAGCGCGCGAGGAGTCCGAACGGAAAGAAGCGCTGGCCTATGACCGGCTGGAAGGCCTGCGCGTCCGGCTGTACCAGCAGGTGGAGGACGAGCGCAAAGACATGAAGCAACAATTGCAAAAGCTGGAAGGTGCGTTGCAGCAGGCCCGGCAGGATGCGGCCAAGATCGAGGGGCTGTGGCGCGAGCGGGTGCTGGAGCGCGAGCGCGAAAACGGCGGCTTGCAGGCCCGGCTCGACATGCAGCAACAGCAGGCCGAAGAGGCCAGGCAGCAATGGCAGCAGTCGCGCGAAGCCGCGGAAGCCGCAGAGCGGCGCTTGCGGCAGCTGGCTGAGGAGCACGCGCGGCTGCAGGAGCGGCAGTCGCTGTTGCCTGAACAGTGGCTGGAGCGTGTCTGCGCGGTTTTGCTGGCGGGCGAGTTGCCGCGGGAGCCGGAATCGGCCCGCGCCTGGCTGCGTTCCCAAATGGGCTGATTGCGCGCCCGTTGCGGCGCATCATGGCCAGTTGCGCCGCAATCCCCTACAATGTGCATCGACTCAATAGCGGCCTCCGCAGCGCAATGCGACCGGAGCCGCTTTTTCATTACGGAAAGACAAATGGAACCTGTACGCCTGTCAAAACGCATGGCCGAACTGGGGCTGTGCTCGCGCCGGGAGGCAGACAGCTATATCGAGCAAGGCTGGGTCAAGGTGGATGGCGAAGTGGCCATCCTGGGCCAGAAGGTGCTGCCGCACAACCGGATCGAAGTCGACAAGAAGGCTCAGGATGCGCAGTCCGCCCGCGTCACCATTCTGCTGAACAAGCCGGTAGGTTATGTGTCCGGTCAGGCCGAAGACGGTTACGAGCCGGCCGTGGTGCTGGTGAAGCCGGAAAACCAATGGTCGGAAGATAGCAGCCGCAAGCGCTTCCAGCCCTCGCATTTGCGCGGCCTGGCGCCGGCCGGCCGGCTGGATATCGACTCGGTGGGCCTGTTGGTATTGACGCAGGACGGCCGCGTCGCCAAGCACCTGATCGGCGAGCACTCCGAGGTAGAGAAAGAATATCTGGTGCGGGTGGAAGGGGAGCTGATCCCCAACGGACTGGCCCTGCTGAACCATGGTTTGGAGCTGGACGGCAAGAAGCTGTTGCCGGCCAAGGTGAGCTGGCAGAACGAAGATCAGCTGCGTTTCGTGCTGCGCGAAGGCAAGAAGCGGCAGATCCGCCGCATGTGCGAGCTGGTGGGCTTGCGCGTGGTGGGCTTGAAGCGCATCGCCATCGGCAAGGTGAAGCTGGGCAACCTGCCTACCGGGCAGTGGCGCTACCTGCGCGACGACGAGCAGTTCTGATACCGATAATCAGGCGAATAAACGGAGAGGCGGCATGTTCGAACGGTGGTTGCGCAAACTGGGCCTGGACCCGCAAAGCCGACAGCGCGCTCGCGAGCAGGCAGCCCTGATCGAGCAGTTGATCGATACCTGCGACCGGCGCCTGCGCCTGCTGCCCGGTTATCAGGACGCGCTGGCGCCAGGCATGCGCATCTCGCAGACGTATTTGTCATCGCTGATGTCGCAGCTGCCGCCGGTATTGGAGCTATCGCTTCCCAGCTTCTCGCGCGATCCGCGGCTGGGTCTGTTGTTCTCCGGCCCGGCCAGCCTGCTGGAGCTATTGGAGAGCAGCGAGACCTTGCGCGAGTTTTTCCTGTCGGCGTCCAATGGCGACGAAGCCTGGGCCTTACTGGCCATGCAGCGCAGCGAGACCGGGCGTTTTGGCGTGTCCATGGAAAACGGCGAGCTGCGCAGCGATGTGGCGCAAGTGGTCGTCAGTTTCGATGGCCACCGGCTGATGGTGCCCAGCCCCAGCCAAGAGGCGTTCCTGCAGCGCTCCGGTGCCCACGCGCTGGATGTGCTGAGCGCGGTGATCGCGCGCCGCTTGAGTCTGATGGAGCAGGGTCGGCAGTTGCTGGAGTCGGAGCAAGCCAGGCTGCAACTGCGCCGGTTGGCGCTGCAGTCTGAAGGTTGCACCGTGGTGGATGGCCAGGCTGACGACGACCTGCCGGACTCTGTGGCCGGCGTCGACGCTCGGCTGGCCGAGCTGAAGCCGCAGCTGGCGGAGCTGCGCAGCCATGCCGGCCTGGAAGGCACGCTGGATGTGGTGCGCCAGGTGTTGGAGCGGCCGGAGGATTATTTCTGTGTGCAGACCGTGACGCTGCGGCTCAATCGCATGGGCATCAAGGTGGAGGGCGATGATGAAGGCGCCACCGATCTGATGCTGGAAGAGGTGGTGCTGGGCAAGCTGCAACCCATACGCCGCGCCCTGGTGCCGGTGCGGGTGCGGCGGGATGATATCGCCGAACTGCGGCGGCAGTTTGGCCAGGGCTGAACGGTTTCGCGCGGCACGAGCGTCAAAGCGGGCCAGCACTCCGAGGCGCGTGCCGGATCGGGTATTTCGCGAGCCGCTCCGAGTAAAAACAGTGCAGCTTGCGACGAACCGGCTATGCTGAATACAGCACAAGTTTCAATCGGCCTCAGGGCGGTCGGTTGAATCTGCCCCGACCATCTGGCCGGGGTTTTTTTTGGCTCAGCGCGCGTCTTTGGTCTGCGGCCGCCCGGCTTGGCGCCGCAGGCGGCTGACATCGATGATCCCAGAGGCCCGCGCGCGCAACTGGCCACAGCCGCCGTCCACATCCTGGCCGGCGGAATCCCGCACTTTGGTCAGCACGCCGTTATCGTGCAGATAGCGTTTGATCGCTTGCACGCGTTCGCTGGACGGGCGCTGGAAGCTGTCGCCCTCCACGCTGTTGTAGGGAATGATGTTGAGCACACCGTACTTGCCCTTCAGCAGGCGCGCTGCCGCGTCCAATTCTTCCTGACTGTCGTTTACGCCGGCCAGCAGCGTCCACTGATACTGAATGGGATAGCCCACTTGGCGGGCGTAGGCTTCGCCGAGTTCGACCAACTCCGCCGGCGCGATGCGCGGCGCGCGCGGCAGCAATTGCTGGCGCAAATCGGCGCGGGTGGTGTGCAGGGACAGCGCCAGCGCCGGCTTGACCAGCAGCTGCGGCAAGCGTTCGAAGACGCGCGGATCGCCCACGGTGGAGAACACCAGGTTTTTGTGGCCGATATTGCCATCGGTGCCCAGCCACTGGATGGCCTCCAGCACATTGTCCAGATTGTGCGCCGGTTCGCCCATGCCCATGAAGACCACTTTTTTCACGGGACGGATGCGGCGGGCGAGAGCGACCTGGGCGGCGATCTCCGCGCTGCCCAGCTGGCGCAACAGCCCGCTCTTGCCGGTCATGCAGAAGGTGCAGCCTACCGCGCACCCCACCTGGCTGGACACGCACAAGCCGTCGCGCGGCAGCAAGACGCTCTCCACCATTTGGCCGTCGTTCAATTCCACCAAGAGCCGCAACGATCCATCTTCCGCCGTGTGCTGCGAGCGGATGCGCGCCAAACCTTCCAACTGCGCGGCAATGGGCGGCAGGCCGTTGCGGACGGACAAGGGGAAATAGTCCTCGCTTTTCTGGTGGCGAGTGCCGGCATCGAGCGGCTGGCCCTTGAGCCAGGCGCGGTTGATGCGGCCGATGTGGCAAGAGCGGGCGCCGATAGCGGCGAGAGCTTGATGGAATTCCTGGATACGCATGCGCTGCTTTGGATACGGTTGCCGCGCGCGTGGATATCTCCGCGCGCAATGATTCAAGCCGCGTAGAGTACCGCAAGATGAGGATAAACGGGTGGGTTTCGCGCGCCTGCGGCGATGCGGCGCGATTAAGAGAGAACCCGCTCCGCCGAAGCGGAGCGGGTGAGACGCTTGTGACAGATCAGGCGCGGGCGGTTGCCTCTTGCATGGCTTCCGCAGGCTGGATCAGCAGCCGATTGGCGAAGAAGCAGATCAGCGCCAGGATCAAGTAGACGCCCAACAGCGCCGGCGCGGTGTGGACAGACAGCAGGCTCAGCAGGAAGGAGGTGGCGCTGGTCATCAGGATATTGATCAGGAACATCAGCGCGGTGGCGGTGCCGGCGATATGGCGGAACAAGGAAAGTCCGCGCCCCATGGACATCGGGAACAGCATGCCCTGGCTGAAGAACATCAGCGCGCTGATGGCGCACAGCAGCGGCAGGCTGTCCGGCCAGATATGGGACAACACCGCCCCGAGCAGCGTCACGGCCAGCAGCAGCTGCGTCATCCTTTGTTGCAGGCGGGCTACCGGATAGCGTCCAACCAGGTAGCGGCAGACAAAAGTGGCCAGCAGAAACACGCAGCCCAAGCCAAACGCGATATGGCCGAAGACGAGGGGAGAGTAGTGCCAGCCTGACTGGATGATGAACGGCCCCACAGTGTTGAAGGCGATGCTCATCGAGTAGATCGCGCCCATCAGCACCACCATGCCGATGAACTGGCGGTGGCGCATCACTTCGCCCAGGTTGCGGCGTATGGTGGGCACATTCAGCGGATGGCGGCGGAAGTGTGTTTCCGGCACGAAGCAGGCCACCAGCAGCCACATCAGCGCCATCGATCCGGCGAAGAACACGAAGCAGGCCTGCCAGCCGGCGTAAACTTGCAGATAAGCGCCCAGCACCGGACCGATGATAGGACCAAGACCGAACATGCTGCCGCTGATCACGCCCATCTTCACCAGTTCCTGCGGCGCCAGCACGTCCGGATACACCGAGCGCGCCACCACGGAAATCGTGCCCACCATCAAGCCTTGCACCAAGCGGGTAGCCAGCAGCGCGGGCAAGGTAGGCAGCCACAAAGGCAACAAGCTGATCAGCACGAAACCGGCCAGGCCGCCCAGCAGCAGCTTGCGCCGCCCCCAGGCATCGGTCAGGAATCCGGAAAAGAAATTACCCAGCGCATATCCCAGTAGATACAAGCTGATCAGATTCTTGATGGCGCCGTCCGACTCTCCCAGCATCGTCGCCATGGCCGGCAGCGATGGCGAGACCAAATCCACTGCCATGCCGAACAGCGGCATCAGCAGCAGCAACACGGCCAGCAGCCGGCGCAGTTGTTTGGGCGGTATGGCGTGAGCGTCATTTGTCATGGTCTTTGTCTTCCTGGCTTTGCGACAGATTGGTTTGCATTCTTTGCAGCATGGTCTGCATTTTTTGTTGCTCTTCCGGGCTGAAGCCCTGGAACAGTTGCTGATCCACGCTATCCACCGCGGCGAGCAGCCCCGGCATCAGTTTGTCGCGGCAGTGTTCGGTCATCTCGACGAACATGCAGCGGCGGTTGGCTGCCCAGGGACGGCGTCGGATATAGCCGTCTTTTTCCAGGCCCTCCAGCGTCCTGGCCAACTGGCCTGGGTCCATGTCCAGCTGGCCGAGCAGGTTTTTCTGCGTGCAGTCGCCGGATTGATGCAGCATCAGCAGGATCTGCCGCTGCGAGCGGGTGATGCCTGTGCCCTGCAGCCGGCTGTCCAGCAAACGCCGTTTAAGGTTGACGATATGCGCCAGCGCATGGCCAAGAAAATTCAGCATAGGGTTTCCAATGTTGACTATGTCAACAATTGTATTGATCAATATATGACAAAGTCAAATGTTTGCGTGGCGCGCTGCAAGCAGGACATGCGAAGTGACAAACGCAAAATTCCAGGTTCCGAGTTGGCCGGTTTGGACGAGGGATGAGAGGCAGGCTGGTTTTCAGCCGGAAGACAAGGGGCGTAAAAAATGCCGGCAGCTGGGAGGCTGCCGGCTGAGACATGGCGGGCTTAGGGCTTCCACCTTCTGGCGCCAGCCCTTTGGGCAGTGCTTATTTTTTCAACTTGCCATTCACCTGCGCCAGCGCCGCCGTCCAGACATTGCGCACGGACTGGCTGGCGTTGTCGCTGCAACGTTCCAGCATGCGGCGGAAATGCTCGGCGTCATGCTCCTCCGCCTGCTTGTTCACAGTCTCCTTGTGGCCATTCTTGACTACTTGGTGTTCGACGGTCTTGATTTGCACAGCGCAGTACTTGTCGCCGGCGGCCAGCGCAAATGGCGCGGCAAGACTCAATGCAAGGAATAAGGCTAAGACTTTAGGCATGGCATGGCTTTCCCCCGGCGCTGCCGGGCTTGATGCGATGTGTCGTTGAAATAAGACGGAAAATGAAAACCCAATGGCATTTTTGATCGGCATTGAGTGGTTATTCATGAGCGGCGCCATTCTATTTCAGCCAGAGGAAATGCTAAGTAAATGGTCATTAAGGTGTTTGACGGCAGGTTTTTTTGTTTACAAGGCAGGCGGATTCGAAGCGCATCGGCGTGTCGGCGCAAAGCCCATTCATGAGCTTAGAGTGTTTGTTCTAATTGGATTTCCAGGCGGGATCAGCGAGCCGGAATGACATCGTTTGCGCATGCGCTTGTCGTTTACAAACTCTTGCGTTCGGGTAAATGCATGACAAAGAGAGAAAAGCCATTTCGCTTTTCCCCGGATAAAAACGATGAAGAAAACGGGCCGTCTTGGCGGGCAATCAGCAATCCATCCGCTTATGGACAATGACTTTTTCCCGCATGTAGTCTTGTTGTTTCAGGCTTCGAAATGGGCGGCCAGAGGAAAGGGCGCCCATTATCAATGACGCCGTTTCGGATACAAGAAGAGCCTTAGCGCCGCTAATCAATCCCCTGATCCTAGGTTGCGCCTCCTTGCCGTACGACGGGTACGGTGTGCGTCGGCGCGCCTTGGCTCAGGTATGCACCCCTCGGAGGAGAACATGCTTACCCTAGCTGGACTGGCCATCATCATTACCGTTGTATCGCTGTTGATCTTCCGCAAGCTGGCCCCCGTGGTCTGCTTGACGCTGGTGCCGTTTCTTGGCGCCTTGCTGGCCGGCTTTGGCTTTTCGGATATCGGCAAGTTTTATGGCGCGGGGCTGAGCTCGGTTGCCCAGGTGGCGACGATGTTCATCTTCGCCATCACTTTTTTTGGCGTGATGCAGGACACTGGCGTCTTTCGTCCCATCGTCAATGGCATGGTGCGGCTGTCGCGCGGCAATCCCGTCGCCGTGGCCGTCTGCACTGCCGTGGTGGGCATGCTGGCGCATCTGGACGGGGTGGGCGCGACCACCTTCCTGTTGACGGTGCCCACCTTGCTGCCGCTTTACCGTCGCCTGGGCATGAATCCCTATTTAATGATGCTATTGCTGGCGCTTGGCGCCGGCATTCTCAATATGATGCCCTGGGCCGGTCCGCTGGGCCGCGCGGCCGCGGTGACGGATTTGGACCCAGCCAAGCTGTGGCAGCCCCTGATCCCGCTGCAATTGATAGGCGCGGCGTTGCTGGTGTCGCTGGCTTTTGCGCTGGGCATGCTGGAGGCGCGCCGCCTGCGCAAACAAGGCGTACAGGCCGGCCTCGACATGGACCCGCAGGTGGACGCCATCGATACGCCGCATGCGCCGCAGCGTTTCATGATCAATGTCGCGCTGTTTCTGACGGTGATCGGCACGCTGATCTCCGGCATCCTGCCGTCGGGTTATGTGTTCATGATTGGCCTGGGCGTGGCGCTGTTGATCAATTATCCGAATGTGGATGAGCAGCTTGAGCGCATCCGGGCCCACGCGCCCAACGCGCTGCTGATGGGCGCCATCATTCTGGGGGCCGGGTCCTTTCTGGGCGTGCTGAACGGCAGCGGCATGCTCAAAGCGATTGCTGCTGACCTGGTGCGTGTGCTGCCGGACGGCGCCGCGCCGCATCTGCACCTGATTTTGGGCGTATTCGGCTTGCCGCTGGATCTGGTATTGAGCACCGATGCCTATTATTTCGCCCTGTTGCCGGTGATTCTGGAAATCGTCTCCGCCTATGGCGTGGAAGCCACCACTGCCGTCTATGCCTTGCAGATCGGCAATGTGATCGGCACTTTCGTCAGTCCGTTTTCGCCCGCGCTGTGGTTGGGATTGGGCCTGGCCGGGCTGGATATGGGGCGGCACATCCGCTATTCGCTGCTGACGATGTGGTCGTTCTCGCTGGTGTTGATGGGGTGCGGGGTTTGGCTGGGGCTGATCGAGATGGCTTGAGCCGGTTTGCGTCGGTTGAAGGCTGCAAGTCAGCGCTTGTCTGGCGAAAGACGCGACGGCCCCAATCGAGGCCGTCGCTGTCCGGCTACATCGATGCCGCAGGCTGGAAGCGCACGGCATTTTTCAACGATTGCTCAACCTTCTCGCGTATCTGCATAGCCAAGGCCTTGTCCACTCCGGCCTGGAGGAACGCTTCTGAATCGGCGTCCAGCTTGAACGCCGGCGCATCATCGGGCGCGGCATGAAGCAAGGCCTGATCGAATCGCAGGCCAATCTCCGCCTCCGTGCAGTCCGCGAACCCCGGCTCGGCCTGCAGGCCCTGCGCCAGGCGAGCGAGCCTGGCGTCCAGCGCCTGCTGCGCCAGAGACTGCAGCGCTTCGGTCTGAATATCCTGGCGCTGGCTGATGGACACCTGCTGTTCTTTGATGCGGCGGGCGAGCGTGTCGCGCGCCTTTTGCAAGGCTTGGCCGAGAATCTCGTCGTTCAGCTCCTTCTGCACGGCCCGGTCAAGGCCAGGCATCAGCCACGATGTCAGCGTTGACCACAGGCTATGCGTGCCGAGCGCGGCTGAGGCCGCCATCGCGCAGGCCGCGATGATGCCGGCTGCCGCCCAGCCCAAGGGCCCCGCCGCCAGCAGCCCCAGCAGAGCGCCGGCTGCAAGCGGCGCCGCCACCGCCGCCGCCACCAGCAGCGCCTTTTGGCCGATGCTGGCATGTTTCCAGGTTAGCGATACCTCCTTCAGCGCCCGCTCCATCGGCCCCAGCTTGCCGGCCTGGGCGATGTCTCGGCCAATAGTGCCCGCGTTGCGGAGCGCTTCGCGTTGCAAGGCATAGCTGGCCATAGACTTGAGGCGATCGCCGATGCTGGCCTCCGACCCTAACCCCATGCCGTTTAGCACCGCGTTGACGGCGACGTTGATATTCCGGTGCTCCGCCACCTTGTCTGCGATGCCTTTTTCCACCTGGGTTTGCGCGGCGCCGCCCATGAATTGCAGCATCGCGGTGGCGATGCCTGCGCCGGTGCCGGCGCCTAGCAAGGTGGCGCCGACGCCGCCGGCCAGCACGCCGCCGATGTTCTGGCTCAACACGCCCTTGACGCCGCCCACGGCATACGGCGCCCAGTCGGCCATGCTGAGCAGGGCGATCAGCGCCGGCGGCAGAGTCTGGCCTTCCTCGATGCCGACCAAAGCCTCGCGCTTGCCGAACAGGGCGTCCTGCATCACGCTGTCCATCGTTCCGCGCTGCCAGGCGGTGTTGAACATGTCGCCCAGGAAGGCCGCCTTGCCGGTGGCGGTCAGCGCGTGATAGACGTGATTGAGGTTGCTGGACAGATGAGCCAGTTCTTGCGGATAGGCGCTGGCCCAGGCCAGCAGCTGGCGAGGGGTAAAGCCCAATTCCTCCAGGGCTTGCTTGGGGTCGCTCGGCAACTTCGCCAGGCAGTTGAGCATGTCCTGCCTGGCTTCGGACATGCTTTTGCCGGTCAGCGCCAACTGATGTTGCAGCAGCAAATCGCGCGGCTTGTCCAGTTGCTCGCCCGCCAGGCTGGCCACGCTATCGCCCATCATCGAGGCCAGCCAGCTGCTCCAGTACACATCCTTGGGATAGCCGCCGCCTCCCGCGCTGTTGGCGCGCCGCTCCTCCTGCTGCAAGCTGAGCAGGGCCAGCCGGAACTGCGCGCTCTGGTGGGTGATTTCCCGCTGCGTGCTGTCCAGCTTTTGCTGCAGGTTCTGGTATTTGATGGCGGCGGCCGCTGTCGGGTTTTCCTGGATGATGTCCTGGATGCGCTTGCCGCCTTGCGGATCATACGCGTCATGCAAGATGCTGGCCGCCTCATCCAGATCCTGCTGTAAATTGGCGCGCAAGCGGGTCAGGTTGGCGGTGGCCTGGATAGTGTCTTTGATGGCCTGGCTGCGCAGCTGATAAATTTTCAGATTGATGCCGGCCAGCTCTCCGGCAAAAGGCTGGGTTTCCGCCGCCAGCCGGCTTTCCCACTTGGGCGACTCGCTTTTTTGCAGCTGGCTGGCGCGCTGCAGCCTATCCACATCCGCCAGCGGCGCGGAGGCGTCCAATACCGCTGCCAGCATCTGGTTTTCCGCGCGGACGTCCTCCAGCGCCTTGGCCAGCGTAGCCGGGATGCTGTCGTCGCTCTCCTTGGGCAGGCTGCTTAGCAATTGAGCCAATTGCGCCAGCTTGCCCTCATAGGCTTGCAGCAATTGGGCGCGCTGCTTGAAAAACGCCAGATGTTCATCGGGATGCGCCTTGAACTGCGGCAACAGCTTTTGTTGCTCGACCGCGGCGTGAAAAGTCAGTTGGGGCAGGCCGCGATGCGCGGCTTGATGCTCAAGCTGGTGTTGCAGTTGCAGGCATTGCCGCGCCGCCGCTTGCAGTTGGCCGCGCGTCGCGCTGTCCAAGGTGGCATAAGCCTGCAAGGCTTCTGCGCCGACCTGGGTGTCCTCGGCGACAAAGTCTTCGGAATTCAGCTGCAGGCCATCGTGGCCGACGGTGGCGACGCCGCTGCGCGCCAGCAGGAACAGTACGCCATCGAGGGTGGTTTCACTGTCGTCCACCATGGTCAGGTCGTCCAGACCGCTGATGTCGATGGAGGCTTCCAGCCCGCTGCGCGCCTTCTCCGCATGCCTTTGCGCAGAAGCGGCAGGATCGCGCCAGCGCATCAGGCAGAACCGCTCCAGCGCTGTCACCTGGATATTGCGCTGAGCGGCTGCGGTTTTGTATTCGCCGGACGCCGTGATCGCCTCTTGCTCCTTGCGCAGAGACTGCGCGGCCGCTTTGCCGGCGTCATTCAGCAGATGAAGGAAGCACAGCTTGTCATCCCGAGTTTGCAGCAGTTTGGCGCGTTGCTCGCCCAGTTGCGCGTAGCTGCCGGGATCGATGACAAAGCCTTCCGCCTGCGGCAGCGGCGCCGGGTCTGGCCGCGTCTGGCTCAGGCCGGGATAAAAAGCGCCCAATAGAAGCAGCGCCGTGTCCAGCTTGGGCGGCGGCGCGCCGTTCAGCATCAGTTTGGCAAGCGCATCGCGCAAGCTCTGCGGGGTGACCGGCTGCCGCTCGCCAAGCGCGTTTTGCAACTGAGCCAGCCAGAGCTTGTCCTGCGCGCTGAAGGTTTTGCCGGATAGCGTGGATTTGGATGCGATCTGCTCGGCCGCCGCTTCCATCCGCATGCGCCAGTTGCCGCGCGCGCCCTCTGGCGCTTCTGCCTGGCCCAGCTCCTGCAGGCTGGCGCGGAGCTCGGCCAATTGCGTTTCCATGTGGCGGGCGCTGCCCGCCAGCTCCTGCACCGTCTCTTGGCCTGCAGGCTGGCCGTTGAGAGACGCGCATTCTCGCCGCAGCGCTTCCAGCATGCTTGCCGCTTCAGACAGCGCATTCTCCGCCTGTTTGACGCTGTCCTGCATTTCCGCGGCGGACGCATCCAGCCAGCAAGAACGGTCCTGCGCCTGGGCGAACAGGCCGGGCAGGGCGCCCAGCATGGCATTCAAACGGGAAGCGATCTCCGCCAGCGTTTTATACGCGGGGTCCGGCAAGCCGCCTACCAGCATATCCTTGGCGCGGCCCAGCCAGTTGAAATGGTAACGCTCCATTTGCGGCAGCTTGCCGATGTCCAGCGGCGGCGGCAGCAAGGGGGCCAGCTTGATGTTCTGCCATGGCGAGGCGGCGGGCTGCTCGATCAGCAGACGCGCCGGCACCAGCATAGGTCCCGACAGGCTGTCAGACGTTTTGCGGGATGGCAGGTCGGCGAACGCCGCGCGCGCGGTTTGCCAGTCGGCGTCGCTGATATCTTGCATCGGCAGGCGCAGCAGGAGCTGATTGCCGGCAAACAGCGCTAGTTGCGGTCCATTCGCCTCGTCTTGCTGGAGCTGGCATGCCAGCGCGTCGGCCTGATGCGGCGGCGCATCGGTTTTCATCCGGCAGACAGCCGCCAGCGGATGGGCGAAGGCGCTGAGGTTTTGCGGTTTCAACAGCGGCGTCTCGCGCAGGTTCAATTGCGCCAGGGTGGGGCCGCAGGCATGGCGGCTGACGGCCTGGTCGCCTATCCGGCAAATGAAGCATTGCGACTCGGCATGGTAGTCGATGCGGAGTTTGTCCTGGTGTTCCTGCCTGGCCAGTTGGCGCAGCGCAGCCATGGCCTCCAGGGCGGCGGCGCTGTTGTCGCCGTGGTGGACGATGGCTTGGCACAGGGTTTCTGCCGCTTGCAGCTGTTCGTCCGGGAACAGCTGCTGAAAGCCGTCAGGCGGGCCGACGCGATGGCTCTGGCCTTCGCTTGGGGCCAGGGCCTGAGAAGGGTTCAGGGGCAAGGATGCAAGCATGGATGGTCTCCCTCTGGCGATGGCGTGTCGATTGCGTCTGTCCGAGCGGATGCCGCGGAGCATGAGGCGATTCTATGAAGCAGGCGCGGGCGGGCAGCTCAGGTGTTGACCTGAACCGGAAGAGCGGCTGCAGAAATCCGAAAGTTTTGCCGAATCAACGAATTCCATGCCGCAGGCGGCCCGCCTTGCGTGGCGGGCGGCGGGCAGACAAGCGCCGGAAACCGATAATTCCCGGCGTTTTTCCAAAGTGGCGGTTTTCGCTCTGGCAGAGAATGCGGCCTCAATCGACATGCCGGGAGATCAATGGAAAGCCAAACGTCATGCGTCGCCATGGCGGCTGGATGGCCTGGCGCCGCAGTCTCCCTCCGCAATCACGCAATATCATGCAAGGACCGCCCCATATGCTTAACCTTCCCCTTTCTCTCCATTCGACATCCATGATCCAGAACGGCGGCGTCGCGACCGGGCAAGACAAGCCATCGTTGACGCAGCTGGATGAAAGCGACAAGCAAACCATGCTGCAATCGCGCGGTTACAGCGAAATGCTCAAGGAACGCACCGGCCACCATTTGTTGTTGACCGCCCATCGCGGAACCGGCCCCACCAGCGTGTTCGGCTCGACGTTTCCGGAGCGCTATTTGCCGGAAAACAGCCTGGAGGCAATCAAGGCGGCCATTTTGCAAGGCGCGGACGCGATCGAAATCGATATTTTCAAGTCGCGCGATGGCCAGGTGATGGTGACGCACGATGATGAGATCTGGCGCAATGCGTTTCAGGCCGACCGCAGCGGCGCGACGCTGCCCGATGGGGAAAGCAAGGCGTCCTATCTGGTTGGCCAAAAAAGCGTGGAAGAGCTTAAAGCCATCCCGATTGGGCGCAACGGCGAAACCATGCCCACCTTGGCCGAGGTGATGACGCTGGTGAACGACGCCAACCAGACGCTGACGCAATACGGCAAGAACCCCATCATCCTGAACATCGAGCTGAAAGACGAAACGGCGGTCAATGAGCTGTTGAATCTGTTGCAGGATGCGGCGCAGGCCACGCCGCTGGACAACATCGTGTTCTGCTCGTTCAAGCACGAGGCCCTGAAAGAGCTAAAACACCAGGCGGCGGAGCGAGGCATGGGCGGCGTGAACATCGCGCCCGGCATCAAAACGGCGGACTTGTTCGGCAAGGACAATATGAATCCGGATTTTTCCTTGAAAGACCCGAAGGCGGGTTATCACGCCCTGGCGATGGATAATTTGCGCGCCCTGGTGGAGGGCAATGACTTTCAGGGCTATGACGGCATCTTGTGGGATTTGCGCGAGCCCATCGTCGATCTGGCCGTTTCCGGCGGCAAAGCGATCCATGCTTCGACGTCGGATTTCCGCCAGTATGGCGACAACCGCGATTTCACCCATGTGCTGCTGGAGCTGAGCAAGCGCGTGGATACCTTTTTCAAGTGCGACAATGTGGACGATGCGCGAAAAGTATTGCTGGAGTCCAGCATCCTGCTGAACGGCGTGGGCATCCAGTTGATGTACAAACAAACGCCGGATGGCGAGGACTGCTTCTATTTCTACCGTCCGAATGATCAGCAGGATATCAGCCACATTCTGCAAACCGGCGCCAGCAAGCCTATCGCGTACTCCAAGCTGGCGCTGAAATAAGCCTGCGGCTGAGGCAAGGGCCGCCGCCCTTGCGCTCATCCGCCATGCCCGGCCGGCTATGCCAGGCCGGCCATTTGGCGGAGCGCATGCCGCCAGCGTTCCGGCGCGGCCTGGTAGCAATGGTCGTGATCGCCGCCTTCGATCAGCAGTTGCTGCTTGGGCCCGGTGCTCAGGCCGTACAGGCGCTGGCCCAGCTCTACCGGAATGACCTCATCGGCCGTGCAATGGATGAACAGCTGCGGCATTTTCAAATCTTCTATCTTTTCCTTGGACAGGAATTTCTGCCGCAGCAGCTTGGGAAGCGGCAGCCAATCCGCTGTCCAGGCGCGGCCGACGTCCGCGGCCGAGGTGAAGGCGCCGTCGACCACCAGCCCGTCCAAGCGCTGCGCATGGCCGGCCAGGTCGATAGCGACGGCGCTGCCCATGGAGTGGCCGTATAACAAACGCCGAGTCGCCTGCGGCGTCCGCTCCAGAAAACGCGCCCAAGCCAGCCGGGCATCGGTATAGACCGAAGTTTCGCTGGGCAGGCGCAGGGCGCTTTCGCCATAGCCGCGATAGTCTATTGCCATCACCGCAAAGCCGGCCTGGCGCAGGCTGAGCATCAGCCCGATATCGGTGGACAGCGTGCTTTCATTGCCATGCAAATACAGCACGGCCGGCGCGTTGGGCTTGTCCGCCGGCAACCACCATACATGCACGCGGCCGGCCCGCGTGCCGCCGCCGGCCGGCGCGTCCAGCCACTCTTCGGCATAGGGCACGCCAAAGTCTTTGGGATTGACGCTGACCTGGCGCGAGGGCTGAAGGATCACCAGCCGCTGCGCCACCTGCCAGCCTATCCAGATCAGTGCCAGCAGGGCGGCGCCATACAGCATTTTGCGATAAGTGGGTTTCACCGGGTTTCTTTCCTGCGGAGCCGACGCTTAGCGAGCCTGGCAGCCAGGTTCCGCTTTTTTCCAGTCGTCCGGGTCCAGCGTGTTTTTGAGAATGGCGCAGTATTCCTGTTTGGCCTCTTTCTTGGAGATTTTCTTGTCGTCCTGGCGCAGCGTGAATACGAGATTGTACGGCTTGGTGATGTGGCGGCTGGTAGAGGTCCAGCCCGTCACGGTAAAGGTGCGCAGCGCCGGATCGAATATCCCATCCCGAGTGGAGATCTTCACGTCAGCCGATTTGTCCGTGCCGCGTCGGATGCGCGACAGCGCGTCCTGAAGCCGCTTGTCCTTGCCTTGCAGGCTGAACTGTACAGTCTGCTCTTCCGTATTGCGTGCGGTTCCGGCCAAATTGTACTGGATCGCCTGCTTCAGGATCATGGCGCGAAAGCCAACCTGTTGCACCTTGCCGCTGGCAGTGCCGTCTATGGCTTGCGGACTGGCGGCCTGGACTTGGACGGCCATGAGCAGTGTCAGCAGGGCGAAAACGAAGCGGCGTGGCAAGCGTGTCATGAGGGATCTCCCGGCGCGATGCCCGGCATGTCGCCTGGGCGGATGGGGCGATTATATCTTCCTGCTTGCATGCCGGGCCGGCTTGTGCGGCGGCAAAGTGAACTCTTTTGCGGCACAAGGGTCCATCGAAGCCCGGGAGTCATGCAAAGTGGCTCCCATTCGTTCTTTAAACAATACAGAGAAGACCAAGATGCAACACGACATCCGTTTCCAGTCCGTCAATGAAGACAACTTTGAAGACATCATGGATCTGGAACTTCATCCGGAGCAGGAAGGCAATCTGGCAAGCAATGCTTACTCCGTGGCCCAGATGGCGTATTACGATAATTTTATCGGTTACGGCATTTACCTTGGGGAAGAGCCGGTCGGCTTCATCATGCATGCGGTGTTGCCAGAACTGCAGGACCCGCAGGAGCTGGCGATCTACCGCTTCATGGTGGATAAGCGCTACCAAGGCCAGGGCATAGGCACGCGCGCGCTGCGCCAGCTGATCGAGCGTTTGCCGGGCGACTTTCCCCGCGCCGAACGCATCACCATCTGTTACCACTCGGACAAGCCGGAATTGCGCGCTTTCTATCAGAAGCTGGGCTTTGTGGAAGTGGGGTTCGATCCGGATTCGTTTGGCGAGGATGGCAGCGGGCCGGGCGACAACGTGGCGGAAATCCGACTGCGCTGATGCTGAACGGCAGGCATGGCGCCGGAGGTGTGTTGGTCTTTTCTGTACGGCCGCGCAGATTGCGGCGCCATGCTCAATATTCCAATGAAATTGCCGATATGGTTCATCATGACAAAAGAAAACCGTGATGAACCTATCCCCACTCTTTGGCGCGCAAAACGGTCTTGGCCGGCTGCGCGCCATCTCTTTCTCCCCCAAGCTGGCCGATACAAATGCTCCCCGCGCCGAAGCGCCCCCCTTGCTTGACAGCAAGGGCTTGCAAGTGGGGTCGCCCGAGTCCCGCTTCGGCATGAGCCGGCAAAGCCTGCAGCTGCTCAAGGCCTACGATGTGCGCAATATCTCTGGGCGCGACTTGTATGACCTGATGGACGTGCTGGCGGCCAATCATGATATCGACCCGCAACTGGCGGCCGACATACGCGGCAATATCGACTCCAACGGCTGGAAAACCGGCGCAGAACGCAATGCGCTGCAAACGTATGACGATGCCCGTGATGCCGTGGTGGCGGACGTCAAGTCCGGGAAGCAACTTCCGCGCTTTGCCGATCCCAATCTGCGTTATCAGGATAAACTGCTGGGTTTGTTCAAGCAGTTGGCCGGCTTGCATGACGCGCTGCAGAAAGATGCGCGCGTGGAAACCGCCGCGGAGGGCGGGGCCCGCCAGGCCGCCAATCTGATGCGGCTGGATCGCTGGATGGCCAGCGCAGATCGAAACCAGCAACAGGGCCTGCCTTTGCCCCCCGCCAGCAAGGACACCTATTTTTCCATCACCGAGACGATGGATGCCTTGGGCATAGCCGTCAATCCGTCGCATGAGGATCTGACGCCCTCCGCCACGCTGGAGCGGGCGCGCGATGGCTACCGCAAATGGCGCGACCAGCATCCCGGTGAAACCCTCGCCATCGAATTGCAAGCAGACAAGCCCGACGATCCATCGGTCAAAACCGCCAACGCGCAGCCTTCCGCGCCGCTGCCGCAGGAGGATGTCCAGGCACGCGCGCAGGACAAGGCCAATATGCTGGCCCAGGCGCAGTACGGCATGCCTGTCGCCATGCTGCAGTTGATCAAGAGCGTGGACTTCAACAAGGTTTCCGCCCAACAGCTCAAGCAGTACGCGGGTTTGCTGCGCGATTACGGGGTGATCAGCCAGGATGATGTGGATGCGCTGACGCCGTTTATCCGTAGCGGCGAGGGAAGCCCTGCCAGGTATTTTCACGATGATCTGGCGGATGCCTCCCAGCAGGTGCAAGAGACTATCCAGTCGCGCGATCTGGAGGTGAACAATCCGCAGGCCCTGGCGCGCCAAATGAACCGAAGCGCCAACGACAAACAAGCCTTGACGCTGATCGGCCGCATGAGCCAATTGCACCAGCAATTGCAGTTTGATGACCGGGTGCAAGCCATCTCCGGAGATGGCCTGCGCCAGGCCGGGGATTTGGCCGCCTTCCAACGTTGGACCCAGGTTGAGCAGAACCCCGTCAATCGCCCCGAAGATGTCGTGCCGGAGTTCAGCAGCAAGGACCAGGCGGAAGGCATTCTCCGCGTGCTGCAGCGCATGGGCGTGGCATTGACGCCGCTGCAGGGCAACCCCGGCCCCAGCGCCCGTCTGGAATCGGCCTGGAAAGACTACCAGGCATGGCGCAAGCTGAATCCTGCCACCCAGCCGAGCATGCCGCTTACGCCGTCCGCCAGGCTGGATGCTTATGCCTGAGGGCATCAACGTTACAAAATCTGGCAGCTATCTATCCGCAAGCCCGCCCTCCGTGCCAGAGCGATCCACATCGTAGCGTGATCTGTTCTGCCAGCGACGTCTAAGCCATCCCGAATCATGCATCTTGCAGCGCCGGCGGAAGCAGCGGAGCGGGCATGTTCTGGTAGCACACGGGCCGTAAGAAGCGCGCCATCGCGCCGATGCCAACGGAAGTGCTGCGGCTATCGGTGCATGCCGGGAATGGTCCGCCATGCACCATGGCGGGTGAGACTTCCACCCAGTTTGGAAAGCTGTTAGCGAGGATGCGGCCTGCGCGGGCCTCCAGCAGCGGCAGCAGTTCTCGCGCCAGCGGCAGATCGGCCTCGTCGAGTTGCAGCGTGGCGGTGAGCTGGCCGTCCAGGCTGGCCACGATTTCAAATAGTTCTGCCAAATCGCGGCAGGCGACGATCAATCCGCAGGGACCGAACACCTCTTCCGCTAGCTCGGGCGCGGCGAGAAAGGTCGCGCCATCGGTCTCGAACAGCGTCAGCTGCGCTGCGTGCGGCCCTGGGCTGGGCATACCTGTGGCCAATTCCGCGACGCCGGGAAGGCTGCGCAGCCGTTGCAAGGCCTGGCGGTAATTGCTGTGTATGCCTGGCGTCAACATGGTTTCGGCTGGCTTGGACGCCGCTTTCAGCGCGGCGGAACGTTGAAGCCGCGTCAGGGATTCGTCTTTCAGCGCCAGTAGCAGCGACGGGCGGGTGCAGAACTGGCCTGCGTTCAAGGCTACCGCGTCCACCCAGCCAGCGGCGATGTCCTCCGCGCGGTCCGCCAAGGCATGCGGCAAGAGCAGCACAGGGTTGATGCTGCCCATCTCTGCGAAAACGGGTATGGGTTTGGGGCGTTGCGCGGCGGCGCGCAGCAGCGCCAATCCGCCCGCGCGCGATCCGGTGAAGGCTACGGCTTCTATGGCCGGGTGCGCGGCCAGTTTCAGGCCGATGTCGTTGCCATCCCCGATCAGCAGCGAGAACACGCCTTCAGGCAGACCGCACTCGGCAACCGCTTGCTGAATGATGCGGCCGGTCAGCTCGGAAACGCCAGGGTGCGCCGGATGGGCTTTTACCACCACAGGGCATCCTGCTGCCAGCGCGGCGGCGGTATCGCCGCCGGCCACCGAGAACGCCAGCGGGAAATTGCTGGCGCCGAATACGGCTACCGGGCCTATGGCGACGTGGCGCGCGCGCAAGTCTGGCTTGGGCGGCAAGCGGCCGGGCTGGCCCGGCTCCAAGCGCGGACCGGCGTCCAGTCCTTGCCGGGCGGCCAGGGCGAACTGGCGCAGTTGGCCGGCGGCGCGGCCGCGCTCCATGATGAGGCGCGCCGGAGACAGGCCGGTTTCGCGGGCGGCGCGTTCCTGCAGCGCGCCGCCTTGCGCCTGGAGTCCGGCTGCGATGGCCTCCAGCAGCCGCGCTCGCGTTTCGCCGGAACTGGCGCGAAAGGCGGTAGCGGCTTCGCGCGCGAGCCGGCAGGCCCGCTCCACTTCCGATGCTCCGCCGCAGCCGAACGCCGGCTCCAGTTTTTCCCCGCTGGCGGGGTCGATGGCGCGCAGCGTGCCAGACTGGCCATATACCGAGGCCCGTCCTATCAGCATTTCTCCACGAATCTCCATCATGACTGCAGCGCCTCGCGGATGGAGCGTTCCAGCTTGTCCATCGCCTCGTCCAGTTGGGCTTCCGTGATCACCAGCGGAGGCAGCAGCCGCAGCACGGCGGAATGGCGGCCGCCGGTTTCGATGATCAGGCCGTTGGCCAGGCAGCGCTTCTTGATGGCGCGCGCCAGTCCGCCGTCAGCCGGACGGCTGCCCAGCGCATCTGCGGCCGCGCCCGGGCGGACGATCTCCAAGCCCCACATCAGGCCGCGGCCGCGCACGTCGCCTATCACCGGTTGACGTTCCGCCAGCCCGCGCAGCGCCGCGCCCAGCTTTTCGCCATGAGCGCGAGCGCGGGCCACCAGCTGTTCGGACTGGATCACTTCCAGCGCGGCGGCGCCGGCCACCATGGCGATCTGATTGCCGCGGAAGGTGCCGGCGTGGGCGCCCGCCTGCCAGGCGTCATATTTCTCGTGATACAGCAGCAGGGATAGCGGGTAGC
This sequence comes from Chromobacterium sp. ASV23, assembly GCF_016428945.1. NCBI lineage: Bacteria > Pseudomonadati > Pseudomonadota > Betaproteobacteria > Neisseriales > Chromobacteriaceae > Chromobacterium > Chromobacterium sp. ASV23. The sequence continues at coordinate 25,269 of NZ_JAELTR010000017.1, read as the reverse complement.
CGCCGCCCACCGCCTTGGAAATCACGATGGCGTCCGGCTCGATGCCTGCGTGCTCAAAGGCGAACATGTCGCCGGTGCGGCCGAATCCGGTCTGGATTTCGTCGATGATCAAGGGGATGTCCAGCCGCGCGGTAATGTCGCGCAGACCGCGCAGCCAGCGGGCGGAGGCCGGGATCACGCCGCCTTCGCCCTGGACCGCCTCGACGATCATCGCCGCTGGCTGGGTGATGCCGCTTTCCGGATCGCTCAACATCCGCTCGATATAGGCCAGCGAGATGTCTTCGGCGCGCTCGCCGCCCACGCCGAATGGACAGCGGTAGGCGTAGGGGTAGGGCAGGAAGTGCACATCCGGCATCAGGGAGGCGACATGCCGCTTGGCGGTGAGGTTGCCGGTAAGCGCCAAGGCGCCGGCGGTCATGCCGTGATAAGCGCCGTGGAAGGCCAGCACCGTGCGGCGGCCGGTGGCGGTTTTGAACAGTTTCAGCGCCGCCTCCACCGCGTCCGCGCCGCTGGGGCCGCAGCTCTGGAAGCGGATGTGGCGGGCGAAGTCAGGCGGCAGGCATTCCAGCAATTTTTGCAGGAAGCGGTATTTGGTCGGCGTGGTGATGTCTAGCGCCTGGGCCACATGGCCGGACTGCAGGAATTCGATCACTTTCTGTTGCACCTGCGGATGATTGTGGCCCGTGGCCAGCGTGCCGGCGCAGGACAGGCAGTCCAGGTATTCGCGGCCCGAGGTGTCAAAGACCTGGGCCAGGTGACCACGCTCGATGACCGTGTCGATGGAGTTGGCGTAGGTGCGGGCGGAGGATTCGCGCGCCTTGACGAAGTCGTACATCTGTTGCCCGTCATCGGTATTTTGATGCGAGACCGGAGTGTTGAGGCGTTCAGTTACGTTCATATGGCACCTTGTCTTGGTGGGGTGGAGCCGATTGCTGTTTGCGCCGCAGACAAACCGCCTGATCCTGCGCTGTGTTTCCTTGCCGCACGACTGATTGTCTGCATCGGCATGCCTTGGCTCAGGGTTTGTGCGAGGTTTTGGTTGCGGCTTCTAGTCGTAGCGGTGGCGTCCCAGCGCCGCTGCCGGGTCTAATAGCCGTTGCAGTCCCGCGGCAAGTTCTTGCGCGGCATCGCTAGTGTGTTTGCGGTAAAACGCCGCATTGAGCGGGCCGACGCCGTGCTCGGCGCTGAACGCGCCGCCGTGATCCGCCACCAGCCGGTATAGCGCGCTTTTCAGCATGGCCAGCCGCGCCGGGCTATAGCCTGCGGCGCATTCTCGTGGCAGCAACACGATCAGGTGGCAGCCGCCATCGCCGAAGTGGCCGAAGTCGTACAAGCGCAGCGCCGGGTGTTCATCGGCCAGCCAGCGCTCGGCGGCGGCATGGAAGGTGGGCAGGCGGGAGCGCGGCAGGCCGACATCGAACGACAACGGCAGGCCTTCCGCCGCCAAGGCCAGCGGCAGACTGTCGCGCAAAGCCCATAAGCTGTCCGGCCGGCCGAAGGCGGCATCGATCAGCAGGCCGCGTTGCAGCAGGGTGGCCAGCAATGTTTCAGCCTGCTCCTGCAACATGCTGTCCAGACCGGGCATCGCGCTGGCGATTTCCACCAGCGCGTAGCAGCCGGCCGCGGACTCGGCCAAGGGGTGGCGCAAGGCAGGGAAGTGGCGCAGCGTGGCCATCAACGCCGATTCGCCCATCACCTCGAAAGCGGACAGCATCTCGCCGAAGCGCTGCTCGCAGGCGTCCAGAACATCGAGCGCCGCCGCCCGGCTGGGCAGCGCCGCGAGCAGCGTCAGCACGGAAGCGTCGCGTCGTTTCAAGTCCCAGGCTGCCGCGGTGACCACGCCTAGCGCGCCGCCGCTGCCGACAAACAGTTGTTTCAAATCGATCCCGGCGTTGCGCTTGCGCAGCGGGGCGAGCAGGTCCAGCACGCTGCCCTGTTCGTCGGCCAGCACGATCTCCAGGCCCAGCAGATTGCGGCGGACGTCGCCGTGGCGCAGCAGCCGGCTGCCGCCGGTGTTCGCGCCTATCAGGCCGCCGATGGCCGGGTCGCTGCCCACGTCTATCGGCAGCCACAGGCCATGCGGCTCCAGCAGTCGGTTCAGCTCGGACAAGGCCATGCCGGCCTCTGCCACTGCGCTGCGATTGAGCGGGTCAAAGGCGCGCAGGCGGCGCATTCGCGCCAAGGACAACACGACCTGGCGGCCGGAACCGTCCGGCACCGCGCCGCCGACCAGACCCGTGCGATTGCCCTGGGGCACCAGCCGAACACGGTGGCGCACCGCGGCGCGCATCAGCGCGCTGACCGTTGCGGTATCGTCCGGCAGCAGCACGGCGGCTGCCTGGCCGCGGCAACTGGAGGCGTCTGCCTCGTATGGTTGGCAAGCCTCGCCGCGCAGCAGGGCGCCCGGCGAAAGCAGCTTGGCGGCATCGGCCAAAAAGGCATCGAGTCCGGCGATGGGAGCAAGTAGGGTGGCGTTCATCGCGTTTGCCTCGCCAGCGCCAGTTGCCGCGCCAGCCGGCCGCGGATCAGCAGCACAGCCAGCATGGGAGCCACGCCTCCCAGCATCGGGCTGTGGCGGAGCCAAAGCGCGATGGCGACGGCGATGCCGGCCGCCAGCAACAGTTGCCCCGATACGCGGCGTACCCGTTCCGGGTCTGGGTGCGGCTCCCCGATAAACCCCTGCGAAGAGAACAGCGTCGCGGCGAGGCCGATGGCAAACACCGAGGCCAGCGCCGGCGCGGCGCCGAAGCCGCGCCCCCACAGATCGACCGCGTCGGCCGAAACCAGCGCCAGCAGCGCGCCGATCGCCAGATAGAGATCAATGCCTAAGGCAATCCAGCTGCCGGCCCGCCGCTTCAACAACCAGATCATATGCGGCAGCGCCAGCGCGCCGCCGGCCAGATAGGCATCCTGCCAGCGGATGCCGTCGGCGCCGGGACCAAAACGCCCCCACATCAGAAAGCAGATGGCAGGCACGAAAGCCGCCGCATGGGCGAGATAGGAGCGTCCCAGCGTGGTGATGGACATGCTGATTTCCTCGTATGGCTATGCATGGACGCTCGCGCCGGGCTGCGGCGCGGGCGGAAAGGCTCAGTCGAACAGGGCCACCTGGATGTCGCGGCTGCCCTTGAACGGGTTGCGGCCATGGGCGACCGCGATGTTGTCCAGCAGCAGCAAGTCGCCGCGCTGCCAGGGAAAGGCGATTTCCTCGGCATCCAGCGCGTCGTAGATTGGTGCGATCTCATCCAGCGTGATCGGGGTGCCGTCGCCCAGCCTCACCTCATACGGTCGCGCGGGCCGGTCGCGGTACAGCAGACGGATATATTCGTAGCCGGCCGCGCCCATCGAGCGGGCGTTGTTGTGCTGGGTGCTTAGCTGGTTGAACCAGATGTCCTCGCCGGTTCCAGGGTGTCGCGCGGTGGCGCCGCCCGTGTGCGACACGGTCAGACTGCCGTCGTCCAGCCAGCGGAAGCTCAGGTTGGTCTCGCGGCACAGCTGCTCCACCCGCGCCGGGTCATCGCTCTGGAACACATCGTCCCAGGGGCGATGGTATTCGCGCATGGTGGAGTTCTTTAGCTCGCCGTCCTGGCTGGGACGGCGAAAATTACGCAGGTACTGGATGCCGCTTTGGCGGAAGCGCTCGATCAGCGCCGGCGGCAGCCGCCGCGTGACCGCGCGCATGTCGCAAATGATGGTTTCGCCGCCGCTTTCCGACGGCTGTTTGCAGAAGAAGGCCAGTTTGTGCGGATACTGCGCCATATAGGCCTTTTCCTGGTGCAGCCCTATCTTCAGCGAGGCGGGAATCCGTGTGGACTCATACACCTTGCCGTCGATATTGCGGCGCGGCGTGGCGCCGCCGATGTAGCCGAAGGCATGCTCCGGATACAGCTGGGCGATAGCTTGGAAGTCAGCGGTGTCCCTCAGCGCGAAGCCGCGCAGCAGCACGCTGCCGAAGGCGAGCAGCGCCTGGTCCAGCACGGGCAGCCGGTTGCGATACCAGTCGGCGAATGCCGCCGCGTTGGAACGCAAGGTCTCGTCCAGCGGCGTGATCAACAGCGGCATGCGCCACGGCGACAGCGGACGGCAGGCCACCCTGGCGTGGCCCAGCGCGTGTTGAAAGCGCAGCGCTTGATCGGCGGCGTGTTCCATCGTCATCTCCTCGGTTTTTAAACCGCCAGCGGTTTGCGGATCAGGATTTCGAAGCCGAGCGCGCCCATGCCGGCGCTTGGACTGGTCACGGCGCAGCAGTCGGCCAAGCCGGCCTCCGCCACCAAGGCGCGCGCCTCGTCCAGCGTGACCTTTTCCTCGACGTGGGTGGGCGGGTAGCCGACGGCGGCGCGCATCTGTGTGAACTTCTCCAGCAGTGCCGGGGAGACATCGCGGCGCATGTCGTGGACCAAGCCGACGCCGCCTGGCTGCAGCACGCGGTACATTTCGGTCAGGCTCTTGATCTTGTCGGGCAGGTGGTGCAGCGTGGCGCGGCTGACCGCCATCGCCAGGCTGGCGTCGGCGAAGGGCAGGTTTTGCGCGTCGCCCACTTTCAGCTCGATGACGCCGTCCAGGCCGAGATCGGCGATGCGCGGCCGGCCGCCCTCCAGCATGGTTTCATCCAGGTCCAGGCCGATGAAGCGCCAGTTCTTGAATACCGGGTCGGCCGCCAGGCGTACCGGCACCACGGCGGTGGCGGTGCCGATGTCCACCAGCGCGCCGGGCGCCATGTCCCGGGCCAACTGGCGGATGCGGGTGACGAACAGCACGTCCCACGGTTCCAGCGCCTGGGAGGCGAAACGGTCGTATTCGTCCGCTGGGCGAAGGTTTTTCAGTAGCATTGAGTTTCTCCATAAAAGTAAAAGCAGGATGGCGAGAGGCTGGAGCAAGGACTGAGGCAAGGCGCGCCGCCGCGGACAGTCCGATTGCGCCACGCGGCATCAGGCCTTTCCCTGGTCACGATTTTTTACAGCCAACCCACCGGAACGGTAGCCAGCAGCTTTCGTGCGGCCTTGCTGTTGACGCCAAAAGCCGGGCGGTCGCGGCGCTCTATCGCATGCGCCACCATTGCGGCCACGCGGGCGCACAAGCCCAGGCCCACGCCCCAGCGCGGCTCCGTCACACCAAGGTCAAGCAGGCTGGCGGCGGTGATGAAGTCGATGTTGGGCCGCAACCCTTTGCGCTCCAGCGCGCGGCGGCATGCGAGATCGAACAGCCGGATGTAGGCGCCGCCGAACCCCCATTGCGTGTACAGGGCCCGGATGTGCGGCGGGCGCGGATCTTCGACGAACAGCGGGTGGCCAAAGCCGAACAACAGCTGGCCGGGCGAGTCCAGCGCGCGGTCTACCGCCGCGAACACGGCGTCGTCGCTAGCGTCCGGGCCTATGTCCTTCAGCCAGGCCAGCGCCTCCTCGGCCGCGCCCACATGTTTGGGGCCGCTGGCCATGAAGCCGGCCGCCACCGCTTGCGGCAGGGTGACGCCAGTGCCGATGGCGGTCCGCGGCACCAGCACGGTCGGCGTGATGTAGCCGAAGCCGGCGTGCCAGGCCACCAGCAGCGCATCGATGGCGCGCAGCGCGGCCGGATCGCGGTGGGCGGCGCCCATTGCCGACAACACCCGTTCGGCGTGGCTCTCGCCGCAGGCGGGGCCGGCGCCGCCGCCGAGCGCGGTCGCCAGAAAAACCGGCGCGCAAGCGATGCACACCAGCCCTTGGATGAAGTCATCCGCATCCGGCAGGCCATGTGCGGCGGCCTCGGCGCGGACGACCCGCTCCAGCGCGGAAAGGTCGGCAAGGAATCCGCAGGCGGCGGCCTGCACCATGCCGGCGCCGCAGTCCGCCACGGCGCGAATGCCGTTCAATACCGCGTGGCCTGGGAGCGCGGCGGTGGCGGCGGCTAAAGTCGCGTCCACCGCGAGGGCCGCCTCTGGCTTGGGCATGTCGCCGAACCACACCCGCCACAGCGCGCGGGAGAAATCGATGCTGCCTATCAGTTCGTTCAGATTGCTGCCGCGCACCCACAAGCCTTCGTTCGGTTCTATGGTGGCGCCATCGATATCCGTCCCGCGGTACAGCGTGCGCGGGCCGCCGAACAGCGATTGCGGCGTTGCCTCAGACGGCGGCGAGACGGTTTGCGTCATGGCTTTCCTCCTGGGCGAGTTCGGCTAGGGAGACGGCGACAGCAGCTTCCGGCAGGTTGGCAATCACCTGCTTGTGCTGATGCACCGTGGGCAGGATGTTGGCGAAGAAGTAGCGCGCAGTCTTGAGCTTGCCGTGGTAGAAGGCAGCCTCGCGCTCATCCTGGCCGCGCGCAAGCGCCTGGGAGGCCAGCGCGGCGCTTTCCAGCAAGGTCCAGCCGCAGACGGTGTAGCCGAGCATCTCAAGAAAGCGGGTGTAAAACTGGCTGCTTTCCTGCATGCGGCCCTCGCTGACGGCCTCGCCCAAACGGGACAGCGATTGCTCGACCGCAGACATGGCCGCGTCCAGCTGCAACAGCAGCAGGGCGAGCGAGGGATCGGCGTTGCCGCTGGCAAGGAAGGCGTCCAGCTCCTCGCGCAGGTATTTGATCAGCCTGGAATTGCGTCCGAAGCCCAGCTTGTCGCGCACCAGGTCCTGCGCCTGGATGTAGTTGGTGCCCTCCCAGATCGACAGGATTTTCACGTCGCGCGCGTTCTGCTCCACCGGATAGGCGTCGGTATAGCCGATGCCGCCATGCACCTGGATGGCCAGTTCGCAGATCTTCCACGCCTGGTCGGAGACGAAGGCTTTGCATACCGGCGTGAGCAGCTGGACCAGTTTGCGTTGCTTCTCCACCCGCATGTCGTCCGGCGCGGCTTCGGCCTCCAGCGCGAAGGCTTCGGTGGAGGCGGCGGTGAGCTTGCCGACGAGGCCGCGGCAGCCCTCCACCCTGGCTTTCATTTCCAGCAGCATGCGCTGGATGTCGCCATGCTCGGCGATAGGCAGGCTGGGCGCGGCATGGTCCGAGGTGCGCTCAATGGCGCGGCCCTGGCGGCGTTTGCCGGCAAATTCGACCGAGTGCAGGTAGGCTGAAGAGGCGAGGCCCAGGCCGATGACTGCAGTGCTGATGCGGGCCTGGTTCATCAGCGGAATCAGCTGCAGCAGGCCGGCGTTCTTGCGGTTGCCCAGCAGCACGCCGCGCGTGACGCCTTTGCGGCCGAAGACCAAACGGGTGTTGGCGCAGCCTTTCAGGCCCATTTTGACCGGCAGTTCGGCGCACTCGACGAAATTCTCCTCCAGCTCGCCGGTTTCCGGGTTGGGCCAATAGCGCGGCACCAGCAGGCAGGACAAGGAGTAGGAGCCGCTGCTGCTATTGCCCAGACGGCCGAGCACGAAGTACACGGTGTTGTCGGTGAGGCTGTGCATGCCGGCGGAAATGAATACCTTCTCGCCGGTCACCGCATAGACGCCTTCCTGCTCCAGCGGTTCGGCCTGGGTTTTGACGGCGGTCAGGTCGCTGCCGGCCTGCGCTTCGGTGGCGCAGAAGCAGGCGTCCCACTCATGGCGCTGCAGCTTATCCAGATAGGTGGCTTTCTGCTCCGGCGTGCCATGCAGACGGAACAGCTTGATCGCGGGCAGGTTGAAGCCGCCGTAGGTCATGAAGGCAGGATTGGCGCCCATGAACATTTCCTGGATGGCCTGGCGGATGATCGGCGGCAGCGCCGGGCGGTGGATGTCGCCTGAATTGCCCAGCACCGGCACCCATTCCTGTTTGTAACGCTGCCACAGCGCATGGAATTCCTTGGGAATCACAACCTCGCCATTGGCCAGCAGACGGCATTCCTGCCGGTCGGAGGCTTGGTAGGCGCGTCCCAGTTCCAGCGCGAATTCGCGGGCCTGGTCCAGCAGGCGGTCGTAATGGGGGCGGTCCTTATCGTTGAATGGCGGCCGCGACAGGAATTGGCGTTCCGTCCGGTTTTGTTCCCACAGGAAGAAGCGCAGCTCGCGCAGGCTGACTTTGTAAGCGGACATATCGGTTCCCGTTATTGAAAATGGCGCCGCAGCTTCAGGCCGCGGCGGAAATCTGCGCCACCATGGCGCCTGACATGCCGCACAGCGCGGCATCCCATAGCAAGGCGGTGGCCTGTTGACCGGGTTGCAGCGAAGCGCGCAGCCGTTGCAGCGCCAGCAGTGGATCGGCGCTGGAAAAATGGCAGCCTTCCCGCGCCATGCGGCGCGCCGGGGCGATGCCCAATTCGTCGCCGACGCGGTTGGCGAAGCCTTCGCCAAAACCGGCGGGCAGCATCCATTCGATGTCGGCCGGCCGCATGCGCGCCTTGTCCAGCGCCGCGCGCGCCGCCAGGATGGCTTGCGGCAGCAGCTGGTCGGCCAAGTCGTTGGGCGTGAGCGCCCATGGGTTGGCAATGGCCTCGCCATAGTCGACGGCATGGGCGTAGATGCGTCCCCAGCCCTCGCCGTCGCGACTATCCAGCAGCATGGCCGCGGCGCCGTCGCCGTAGGCCACTAGGTCGCCCCAGGCGCGGAAGAACGGATAGAGCCATTTGTCGGTGGCCACCAGCAGCACGCTGGCGTCCTGATGGCAAAGCGCTTCCACCAGCGTCAGCGCGTTGTAGACGCCAGCGGTGCCGGACTGGCCGACGGCGAAGGGGAGCGCCTCGTCCAGCCCCAGCGCGTGCTGGATGCGTCCCGCCACCGATTCGTTGATGCGTTGGTTCAGCGAGGCATTGGCGACGACGATGTGGGTGACGGCGGCCAGATCTTCGGCGGGGACCTGCTCGCGCAGGCTGGCTACCGCCTGCAGCGCCAGGTCGGCGTGGCTAAGCTGGGCGCTGGCTACCGGCAGCGAAGCCGGCGAGCCCGGCATCAGCCGCAGGGTTTCCGCTTCGTCCAGCTTGCCCTTGCCGCGCGGCAGGGCGTAGGCGGCGGACGGGAACAGCAGGTGGCCGTAGCCAAGATTGCGCTCTGCGGCCTGCACGCCGTGAAAGGCGGCGCGATCCGGTACAGAGGAGGCGATGGCGCGGATTCTGAGCATGGCGTCACCCTTTTATGGTGGAAGGAGAGGCGAACAGTCCGGAGAACTGCTGCTTCAATTGCTTGCGGTCTATCTTGCCGTTGGGGTTGCGCGGCAGCGGCTCTGAATGGAAGGACAGATGATGCGGCACCATATAGCCGGGCAAGCGCTCTCGGCATAGCCGGATCAACTCGCCCTCGGCTACGCCGGCCGCGCCGTGCAGGCTGACCACCACCGCCTCGCCCAGCATGGGGTGCGGCACGCCGTAGGCGGCGGCTTCATGGATGCCGTCCAACGCGAACAGGATTTCCTCTACCTCTGTGGGACTGACGCGATAGCCGGAGGTCTTGATCATGTCGTCGCCGCGCGCCACGAAGTACAGATAGCCCTCGTCGTCGCGGTAGACGATGTCGCCGGACCACACGGCGGTTTCCTGCCGCGGAATCTGGCCATGCACGCCCGGCCAAGGCCGAAAACGGTGGGCGGTCAGTTCCGGGTCGTTCCAGTAGCCCAGCGTGACGAAGGCGCCGCGGTGCACCAGCTCGCCCGGCTCGCCCGGCGCGCATTCGCTGCCATCAGGCCGCAGCACGCGGATATCGGCATTGGGCACCGCCTTGCCGATGGAGCCGGGGCGGGCGGCGGCGTCTTCCGGTTGCAGATAGGTGGAGCGGAAGGCCTCGGTCAGGCCGTACATCAGATAAGGCCTGGCCTGCGGAAAGGCCAGCCGCAGCTTGTCCAGCAGCGGACCGGGCATGTGGCCGCCGGTGTTGGCGAAGCGGCGTACGCGCGCGCCGGTGGCCGGCGGCCAGCTGGCGGCCATCAGCTGCATCCACAGCGGCGGCACCCCTGTGATGGTGGTGACGCCATGGTTTTCGCAGAAGGCCGGCACTTCGCTTGCCTGCAGGAAGTCCAGCGGGGCGTAGCAGGCGGCGCTCGCCAGCGCGGTGGTCAACTGGCTGAGGCCGGCATCGAAGCTCAGCGGCAGGATGCCAAGGATCACATCGCGCTCATCCAGACCCAGGTAGGCCGATACGCTGTCGGCGCCGGACACCAGATTGCGCTGCGACAGCACCACGCCTTTGGGCCGGCCGGTAGAGCCGGAGGTATAGAGGATGGCGGCCGGGTCGTTATCCGTCACCTCCGGTGCGGGGGCATCCAGGATGGTGTCGGGCAACGCTTCCAGCTGCCAGGCATCCAGCGGCAGCCCATCCAGCGCTTCGCCCAGCCGTTTCAGCCTGGCGCCGGTGCTGATCAGAAGCCGGGCGCCGCTGTCAGTAAGAATGTGGCGCAGCTGGGCAGGCTTCAGTTGCGGGTTGACCGGCACAAGAATGGCGCCGCGGGCGTTGACCGCCAGCATCATGGCTACGCTGTCATATTGCTTGCCGGCATATATGGCGACGCGGTCGCCCGGCTGGATGTCGGCGGCGGCGAGCCGAGCGGCGTGGATGCTTGTGTCGCTCAGCAACTGGGTGTAAGTGGCGCGGATGGCGTTCTGGGCGAAAGCGGGGCGTTCGCCGTGGCGCAGCGCGCTCAGTTGCAGCAGGTGGTAGAGGCTGATGCGGGCGCGATTCATGAGGACTCTCCCGACTGATGGATGAAGGCGCCGGCCGCGCCCAGCGACAGAAAGCCGCTGACGCTGTAGCTAGGGTGGTAGGCGCCGCATTGTTCAAAAATCACCATGTCGCCGACAGACGGCGCGGCGACGGGGGCCGGCTGCCAGCCGATGACGTCCGCTCGGCTGCAGGTGCTGCCGACGTATTTCACCGGCAGCATGGGCGCGCCATCGGTGGCGGGTTGGCGGCGCAGCAGGCGCGGGCGGGCGTATTTCTTGATTGCCGACTCGGTGCGCGCCAGCAGGAAGTTGTGGCTGAGCCCGCCGTCGCATACGGCCACGCAGTGGCCGTCCAGCGTTTTTACCGCCCGTATCCGGGTGGCGAACAGTCCGGCACCTGCAAAGATGCCGCGGCCGGACTCGTGCGCCAGCTGGAAGGTCTGGCGCAGCGGCGCCAGCCGTTGCCGGTAGGCGGCGAACAGGTCTTCGTTTTCATGAAAACGCTCGCCAAAGCCGCCGCCGCAGTTGAGCATTTCAATCGGTGCGCCGGTAACGCGGGCGATGTCGGCGGCGAAGGCGGCCAGCGCGTGAGCGAGGTCGGCCGAATCTCCGCCGCTTTCATCCACGCGGAACTGGTGCGAACCCGCAAAGCTGTGCAGGCCGATCACCGGCACGTCTGCGCGCGTAAGCGCCGCAGCGGCCAGCATGGCTTCGCGCGGGGCCATGCCGAAGTGGTCGGCCGCTTCCCGGCGTTTGCCCGGCATCAGTTCGGCCGCGTTCAGCCGCAAGATGGTCTGCGGCGCATGCTGCTTGCCCAGCACGGCGATCAGCCGCTCGGCCTGGCACAGGCTGTCAATGATGAAGACGCAACGCGAAGCCAGCGCGGCGCGCATGAAGGTCTCGTCCATGGACGGGTTGTTGACGTACTTGACGGCGGATATGCGGCCGACGGCGAGATCGAGCTCGCCCAGGCTGGCCAGCTCCACGCCATCGACAAAACCGTGGCCGCAGCGGATCAGCAGCTCCAGGTTGGAATTGGCTTTCAGCGAGACGATCAGCCGGCTATCCAGCCATGCGCGCAGCCGTTGGAAGCGCGCCAGGACGATGGCGGGATCGAATACATAGCCGGGCGTCTTCACTTCCCACAGCCATTGCAGGGCGGAGTCGTCTTCCGGCAGCGGAATAGAAAGGGGGTCAATGCGCGTCATGGCGATCCACCGGGTGCAGGGTGAGGGCGGAGAAGGCGCCGCTGTTGGACTGGGTCACGCTGATCAGATGGCGGCCGGCATCCACCTCGGCCAAGCCGATGTCCGCCAGATTCACCGCCAGGTCGGAACAGCAGGCATGCCCCTTTTGCAGGATGTTGTCCGCGCGCAGGATGTCTTGCGGAATCCCCATCGCGTTGCAGATGGACTTCCAGCCCTTGTGGTCGGAGTTGTGCGGCAGCAGGCAGCCGTAGTCCTGCAGCGGCACGCCGCTGTCGGCAACCGCCTGCTGCATGACCTTGCGGGTATAGTGCCACTCCAAATTGATCATCTCGCGCTCCACCGCCGCGTTGGTATCCGAGCCCTGGTGCCACTTGCCATAGTTGCGCAGGGCCAGCGCGCCGATGCGGTTGCGGCTGCAGTTGCGGCTGACCAGCAGGCAGGCGGCGCCGTCGCTCTGGATGCCCGACATCTGGCGCAGGCGGAAGCGTTCGCCATAGACGCGGTCAGCCGATACGATGAGGACATGGTGCAGCCCGGCGTGACTGGCCATCAAGGTTTCAGCCAGGCCGATGGCTGCGGCGTTTGACGAGCAGTTAAGCTGATTGACCGAACCCGCCCAGAAAGGGCGGATGCCAAAGCGGGACACCAGTTCCAGCGGCAGGCTGCGCGGAGCCGCCGGCACGCTGAATAATTGGGTGTGCACATGGATCACTGCGCCGATGTCGGATGGGTGCAGGTCATGCTCGTCGAACAGCCGCGCCGCCGCCCGGCAGGCCAGTTCCACCTCGTCCATGTCCGGCGCGGCGTGGAAGTGGCGGCAGCCGGAGCGGATGATGGCCTGCACGCGGGCTTCCGGCAGGTTGTGCCGCAGAGCCCAGGCCTCGATGTCCTGCAGCTCGCCTGGAAAGTGGTAGGCGGCGGCCTCGATGCCTATCCAGGCGGGGGCATGCGCGGCAGGTTTGCTAGCATTGCTGATCATGCTGGATTTCCTCGTCTGGCGGGTCAGGCCGGTAGCGGCATGGCGGCGTAATCCATCACCTGCAACTGTTCGAACACGCGTTGCACCCGTGGGCTGAGCAGGCCCATTTCGCGTATGGTGGGCACCAGGCGGCGGAAGATGGAACGACGCATGGAGCTGGTGACCGGCGAGTTGCGCACCAGGTGTCCGCATTCTTTCTTCGACAGGCCCATGGGCTCCCAAATATCGTCCGCGCACAGGTGTTCGTGCAGCGTGTGGGCGCCTTCGGCGACGAACTCTTCGCGCTCCTTGCGCTCGGTGGCGGTCATGTCCTGATAGACGCGGCACAGCGTGATGCGGCCGATGGCGAAGTGGCGGGCCTCGTCGCGCTGGATGCGGGTGACCATGTCGCGGATGAACGGGTCTTGGGTATAGGCGACGATGCTCTGGAACAGCGACAGCGCGATGCCTTCCACCAGCACCTGCATCCCCAGGTTGGTGATGTCCAGCTCCTTGCTGGTGATGGTGTCGCCCAGCAGGCTCTTCAGCGATTGGCTCATCGGGTAGCGGATGGGCAGCTTGTCGTTGACCAGTCGGCCAAAGGCCTCGATGTGGCGAGCCTCGTCCATGATCTGGCCGGCCGCGCATAAGCGGGCCGACAGGCTTTCCTCGGCCACGGCCAGTTTGGAGGCGCAGATCAGCGCGGCCTGCTCGCCGTGCAGCACCTGCGACATGGTCCAGCCTTGCGAGTGGTGGCGCACTTCGGCCCGGCCCTTGGCGTCCAGCTTGTTCCAGACATCCGTGCCGTAGATCAGCAGCGTGCCGTCCGGCATGCCCAGCGGATTGTCCGCGTTCAGTTCGCAGCTCCAGTCCAGGTCGGTATTGACGTCCCACTGGTTGGCCTTGGCCTTCTGGTAGATGGCGTTCAGGCTGTCATCGCCGAAGTCGTAGCTTTCCGACATGAAGGCATCCAGCGCGAAGTTCCACTTGTATGGCTGAGTCGGGTCCTTGGGCGGTTCTAGCGTGGCTTGCATATCGATTCCTCTATCGCGTTGCGGTCTGGCCGTGCTCGGCCGTGTCGGTAACTTGCGGCGCCATCGCATCCAGCGCGGGCAGCAGTAGGGCGGCCGGGGCCGGTTGGGGGGTGTTCCAGAAAGCGAGACGCAGGATGTTGTCGCCGCTGTCCAGCAGATCGCGGCGTATGCGCTCGGCGGCGATCCAGGCCACGGGCGCCGGACTCCGTCCGGCGCAACATGCGGCTTCGCGCCGGAGGCCCGCTCCCAGCAGGACGCGGGGGTCGAACAGCGCGGCCGGCAGCGCCAAGTCCTTGGCCGGCTGGCGCAGCTGAACGAAGACGCGGCAGTCCTCGCCCAGCGCGGACCAGGACTGGCGGACCAGCCGTTCCAGCAGCGCGTAGTACTGGCGATGATTGACGAGGACTGGCGCGGCATTGTCGTGGCTATGGGCCTGGCGGCGGGCGTAGTCCTGCTCCTCCAGCAGCGGCAGGTTGATGCTGGCGCAAGGCTGGACGCGGCCATGGTCTGGATTGCGGGTCAGGCGCAGCGCCAACGTTTGTCTCGGCGTCATGCGGCCTCCAGCGCGTGGCGCAGATCCGGCGCGAAAGCCAGCTCCGCGATGGCGAAATAGCCGTTCAGCGCCAGCGAGGCCAGCACGCAACGTCCGCCCGCGTAGTCGGCGCCGGCTTCGATCTCGGCCAGCATCGACAGCCATGGGTCGCTGCCGAAGGCATGGCCGAAACGCGAATAGCGGTCGGGGTGAGCGGCAGCGGCGTCGAAGCTCTTGAACAGCGCGCGGCGCGTGGCTTCCGGGAAAAACGGCAGCGCCACGGCCATGCCGGGGCGAGGCTCGGTAAACTGGCGCAGCGCCCGTCCCATCATGGTCAGCGCGTGGGTTTGCGGCGCGGTGCCTAGCAGCAGGGCTTCATCGTCGCCATCCGGGAAAATGTCCAGCAGCAGCGTGGCGATGCCGAAGCCGGAGTGCCCCCAGCGGCTGGTGAGCCGCCAGAAAGCGAAGTTATGGATGTCCACATCCACAATCTGCAGCAGCAGCCGGCGCGGGCCGCTCAGCCTGGCCTTTCGCAACGCGTGGCGCAGGATGTAGCCCCAGCCTGTGCATTCGTAAGCATTGGTGATCCAGTCAGGCTCGCGGTCAAAGCCCTCGCGCATGCCGTGACGGAATGCTTCCGCTTCGACGGTGTCGTCGGTCAGGAATGGCGAGAGAACGGTGGAGGTGAGGACATAGTCGTCGACGCCGCCGTCGGCCGCGTGGCGGGCGGCCTCCGCGCCGGCCCTGCGTCCAAGTTCCGCTGCGGCCTCGGCCAGGGACGCCCCGGCCGCGACGAAAGGCGTTTCCGTCTGGCGGTAGGCGATGACGGCGACCTGAAAGGCCGGCTGCGTGCGCGGTTCGGTCATGGCGTTCCCCGGAGTCGGCGTCATCGGATCAGGCGGTTTGTTGCTGCTCTTGCAGCTGGGTGTCCAGCTGTTCCAGCGTGGTGTATTGGGTGATGTTCAGCTGCTCCGGGTCGATGGAGCCGTACAGCTGTTCGCAGAACACGATCAGCTCGACGACGTTGAGCGAGTCGATGCCCAGTTCGCCCAGGCCGACATTGGTGTCCACGGTCTCCACGTTCAGGATCTTCGCGGTTTCCTTGCGCAGGGTTTCCAGGGTATTGAGGGTTTCGGACATGGTGTTTTCTCCTTTTAGAGAGGGGTGGGAATCAGTTTTGGACGAACCGCGCGGCGGCGCGCAGCTCGTGGTAGCAGCGATATGAGCTGCCTTCCATCTTGGTGAAGGCCAACAGGTCGCGCTGGTCTGCGTAGCGCTCAACGGCGCCGCTGACCACCAGGTGCAGCAGCAGCTCGTTGGACGCGAACTTCAGCGCCAGCACCTTATGCACGTCCTCGTTGGCGTAGGTGCCGGTCTGGGTCTTGGCGCGGGCGGCGTCGGCGATGAAATCGCGCGCGGCGCGCTCGTCTGGCCCCAGTCGCAAGCGGCCCTGGTCGTGCAGCCATTCCACATGCGCCATCAGCGCGCGAACCAGAAAAGGGCGCACGGTGGTCAGGTATTTGTTCAGGGCGGCGGGGCCGCCTGCCTTCAGCCGGTCTGCCGGGGCCACGCTGACTTCGCCGCGCACATTGCCTAGCTGCACCACGCCGTCCAGAAAGCTGTCTCCGCACAGGCTCCGCTGCAGCGTGGCGTACTGCTCCGGCCACACCAAAAAGGCGGAGGGAAAGAAGCTGCCGGGCGTGCGCGCCGCGATGATGGCCATGCCGTCCAGATTGGCGTACATGCCCCATACCTTGTCGATGCGCAGCTTGAATCCGTCGTCTTTAGGCTCCGCCACCGTGCGCCAGCTGCCCAGCGTCGGCCCGCCGGCGTCGCTCATCAGGAAGCGCAGATTGTTGCCGCTGTCTATGCAGGCACAGGCGCGGTCGTATTGATCCGGCGTCAGGAACAGCGAGAACAGGATGCGGGCGAAGGTGCGCATGAAGGGCTTGTAGTGCGGCGCCAGTCCTTCAAGGCGGATCTGCCCGAGTATGCTTTCGCTGAGCGCGTGTTCATGATGTTCCAGCGGCATCGGCGCGTGCGCGCTGGCCTCCGGCGCGGCGAAAGGCTGCGCGGTCTGGCGAATCAACATGTCCGAATCCAGCAGCCGCGCCGACGCGCGGGCCAGCATGGCGGCCAGGCCGGAAGGCAGCTCGCCGTAGCATTGCAGCCGGTGCAGCACCGGTTGGGCGGCCAGTTCAGGCAAGCCGAGGGCTTGGGCGGCGGGCATGGGCGCGCCGTCCACGATAGTGGAATGAGTGTGCATGGAGCTTCCGTCCGGTTGTGTAGGAGGAATAGGGGCGCGCAGGAGGCGCGCGGTCAGGCTATTGCCGGTTCTTCGTCTCTGTCGCGCAGGGCATGCTCGATGTAAATGTTCCGGCACTTCAGCCTTTGCAGCTTGCCGCTAGTGGTGCGCGGCAAGCTGCCATTGGCGACGAAGACGATGGCATGCGCGCCAAAGCCAAAGCGTTCTCGCAGCATGATCTGTAGCTCGGCGCGCAACTTGTCCTTGGCCTCCTCGCGTTCGAACTCGATCAGCACGACCAGGTTTTCAGTAGCCTGGGTCTCGTCGTAAATACCGGTGGCCGCAATCGCGCCGCCAGCGGCCAGCAGCGGATGACAAGCCAGCGCGTCTTCTATTTCGTGCGGGAAATAGTTGCTGCCGCGGATGATGATGATTTCCTTCTGCCGGCCCAGCACGAATAGTTGGCCGCCTGCCAGGTAGCCGAGGTCGCCGGTGGCGAACCACTCGCCAGGCTGGTAAGGCACCTCTTGGCCCTCCGCCGGCAAATAGCGCGACATCAGCGAGCTGCCGCGAAGCTGGATTTCGCCAACCTGCCGCTCGATGGCTTCGTTGCCCGATGAGGCGATCACGCGCAGCTCCATGCCCGGTATCGGTTGGCCCATGGCCAGGATCGTGTCCGCGGCATGGGTATGCTCGTTGGCGGGATGGGCCGTGGAGAAATGGGTGAGCATATTGGAATCGATTCGGTCCGCGATCAGATACGAGAAAGCCTCGCGGTCGTAATGGATGGTTGCATCGTGCATGGTCGCGGCCAGCGTGGTTTCCGCCATGCCGTAACAGGGCTGCAGGGCCGAGCGCGACAAGCCATGCGGCTCGAAGACGCGGGCGAATTCTAGGAGGCAAGCCTGATCGACGCGCTCCGCGCCGATGAAAACATTGCGCAGTCCGCTCAGATCGACCCCTTCCATGGAGGCTGCGCGATAGCGGCGCACGCAGTATTGCAGGCCGAAGGTTGGGGTAGCTGTGGTGGTAGCGCCGAAAGCGGCGATGCGTTTGAGCCAGCCCAGAGGGTTGCGGATGAATCCAGCCGGTTGCATCAGCAAGAGCGGAGCTTGGTAGTACAGATTGGAGAGTAAGGTGACCAGGCCCATGTCGTGATACAAGGGGAGCCAGGAGGCGGTGGCGTCGCCGCGTGCCGGATCATAGCCCACTGCGCCGCCTATGCCGCGCACGTTGTCGACGACGTTGCGGTGACTCAATACCGCCGCTTTCGGATGGCCGGTCGAGCCAGAAGTCAGTTGCACATGATGGGCATCGTCGGGCGAGGGGTAAAATAGCTGAAGCGGGTTGGCGGCAGCGGCCGCTTGTTCCACTTCTTCGGTGGTGATCACCCGCACAGGCAGGCCTGCTAACTGAATCCGCAAGCCCTCTGCATGGGCTGGCTTGGCGATCAGCAGCCGGGGGGAAAACAAGCGGCTGGCGATGTGGATTTGAGAGCGCGAGGCGTCAGCCTGCGTCCGTCCCGGCAGTGGAACGGTGCAAGGAAGGGCGCCCAATAAGGTGCAGCCGGTTTGCAGCAGCAGATGATCGATGGATGCCGGCAGAGCCAGTATGACGAGATCGCCGCGAGCGGCGCCCATATCGCGCAAGCCTGCCGCCATGGCTAATGCGCGTTGCGCCAGCTCGAAATGGGAGATTCGCTTCTCTTCGCCGCTTTCTTCCATTATGGAAATGCATTGATCACTATTTGCGTCCGAATCGTTCAGAACAGACAAAATAGCTTCCGTCATTGTTGAATGGCTTTGCAACTTATTTCCCCCTTGCGCAAAGTAAATCGCTATTTCTTGCTGGTTTGGTTTTAATTGGATTGTTGCAGTAAAGTTATCATTCGTTAGTAGCATCTGCTTGAAAAATGATACCGTCGTGACGATTGAATAAGAACCTGTCATGTCGTACAGGTGAGTCCTGATCTATTTATATGTATTTGCACGAGCCAGGCCTTCTTTGCAAATAAAACGGCAGCTTGCTTTACGAAATGATTAAAGAAAATTTGCGAAATAAATATGGCTTTATTTTGTGAAAATGCCATGGATGACTAGCATTTTTATTCATGACGATGGTTTTTTGTTGATAGATTGTTTTTGATGTTTTTCTTTTGCAATATAGCCTAGAGCGGTAAGTGCATTATTTGATTATTCGGAATGCGAAAGTATTGATGAAAATTATCAGTGCTGAGAGGCCGTTCTGCCCTATATATATGTCCGGAAGATTGATCGATTCGCCAAAAAGCATCACAAGAAAGTCGGTGAACCAAGATCTGGGGTGTTTCCTTGCTTCCTGGCCGGCATGAAAAAACGGGCGCAAATTGCGCCCGTTTTGTTTTGGTGTCGCCTTGTTCTGGCTATTTGCTGTCATCCTGCATGTAGCCCAGCAGGGACCAGGCGAAATCCAGCTTGAGCGAGCCATCAAAAGCCTTGTCCTGCAGGCTCATGTAGAAGTCCGTAGCGTAAGGTTTTTGACGATTTGCCTTGTCTTTGTAATTGGTTTTAGGGTTGTACATCGCCATATTATGGCAAGTCATGCAATTGCTCTGCACGCCATAGCGGTTGATGCTGGGGTCCGGCTTGTTGCAGTTGGTGTCGGATGGCGCGGCATAGGCCCCGCCCACGGATGCGCAGGATTGAAAAACACCGGGATCGAAGCCTGCTTCCAGATGCGGGTTGTAGGCAATGAGCGAGCTACCGGTGTTTTGTCCACCGGTGATCGGCTGCGCAGGCTGCACCATTTGATAGGCTACGGCCATGGCATAGTGATTGGCCGCTGGATCCAACGGGCTTTGTTTACGGAAGGCCGCGATTTCCGCGTTGCTGGGCAAGTAGGGCTGGTCGGAATTGGCCGACCACCAGTAGGTTTGCCAGGCCCAGCGCTTGATCTCGCGCGTGGTCACATGCATGCCCACCAAAATGATGTAGTCGCCGGAAACTACTTCTCTGCCAGTGATCTGTTTCTGCACCACCTTGGCTTCTTCGGCAGTCAACTGGTGGTGGATAAAATTGTTCAGATAGAAGGTATTGCTTGTATTAGGCCCTTTGCAGCCTTGGTCTATGCTGTTGCCACCCTGGCCCGAACCTCTAATGTTGATGTACACGCAGCTCCCCCAGTCCTGCTCCAGAAATGCTTTGGCCGGGCTTGGGGTGCCTGGCCAGCCGGGCATCACATAGAGCTTGTTGGCGTACTTCTGCGCGGAAATATGCTTGTAAACAGACTTGATGGTGATGGCATTGCTGGGGAAGTTAGGTACCTCGGTGTAGCCGTTCTTCACATACTGATCCAGCGTTTTTTGCAAGAACAGCTTGTTGTTGACGGCATGCTGGGCGGCCGGTGGGTTATAGGCAACAGAAACAAAGATCTTGGTATCGCCTACATTAGCTTGGTCCGGCGCGGCTGCCTTCAAGCGAGGGGTGATATTCAGGAATTGGTGGGGCTGCTGCAGCTCCAGCGCCGGCAAGGCTCCCACCGTTGAATGTTTGGCTGTGCTGGCGTTGGCTTGCAGCATCTTGCCGCTGTTGATCTGGTAGAGCATCAGCGTGGGCGTGGACCAGGTTTCAAACGCTCGGACCGGCACCTTGTTGACCGTGCCCACCACATGGTTGAGCCCAGCCCAGATATCCCAGCTATGACGATACAGCTCGCTGTTGCGGCTGCTGTAAATCCACTCGTTCAACTGAGTTTCCGGCATCGGGAAACTGGCCGCGCCATGCACCTTGGGCAAGTCCGGCATGCATAACAGATTACCGTCGATATTGGCGATATCGCCATTGCGGGTGATGGAGTTCAGGCAGACGTTGAGCGCCGGCATGGAGGTGTTTTGCCAAGTGTCTTTCAGCGTTTGGCAACTGGCGTGCAGCGTATCGCCGACCACCTGAATCGCCCTACAGGACTGGGTATAGCTGCCGCCTGGGGCGGGCGTAGCGGCTTGAATGGCAGGCGCGGCCAGGGACAAGGCTAGGATCGGCCAACAGTGGCGATACCGAGAGGATGTTCTCATTGAGTTTCCTTTGGTATGAAAATTTCAGGCACAGGCGGCCATGTTTACTCTAGGATTTGGTTTCCCGCAGCCTGCCGTACCAACGGATGGTTCTGGATAGGTTTAGCGATTGAAAAATGGCGTCAATAATCTATTGGCATTTTATTGAGCCAATACCCGGCGGGGATGTTTGCCTGCTTTGGCCACCCTGCATATCAATCGGCCGGGAGCGGGCGCTCCCGGCCAAGGCTGGTTTAGCCGTTGTAGTAGTAGCCGAGATAGATGAACTTGCCGCCTGCGCCCTGATTGATGTCTTGAGCCATGACTACGGCAAACTCGCCAAAGTCGCTAAACGCGCTTTCTTTTGAATCACCGTATCCGGATTGCAAGGTGCCGATGTAGTCGGATTCTGCGCTGTTTTGGAAGCAGAGATAAATATAAAGGCCGCCTGCGCCATCGTTCAGATCAACATTGATTTTTTGCCAACCAGCCGGTGGGACTGCTTCTTTGCCGGTAATGAAGCGAATGGCGGAAACGCCTTTTCCGCTTTCGGCGGTTTGGTAGTAAATGTAGATGAACTTGCCACCGGAACCTTGGTTGAAATCCTGGGCGCTGCCATTTTTGTTAGCCACCACATTCCAGCCTGCGCCAGGAGGGAGCGAGGCGCGCCAGTTGTCGTCGTTGCGAGCTGCTGCCGAGATATTCACTACGTAAGACATGAGCGTAACTCCTTGTTAAGAGTGAATAAACTGGAGTGATTCCAGCGCTTACAGCTTAGCCTGTTAATGACGTTGTTTTACTGGTATTTAGGTCTATGTTGAGAACCGCTATTCGTGTGATATGTCGGTGCTGGAATGGGCGCAGTGAGCGTGTTTGCCGTCCCAAGCAGTAAACGACACCCATGAGAATAAAGCGGTGTCGTCCATCGCAGCGCCGCCGGCTGCGCAGGCTTCCGGCAAGAAACAAAAACACCGCTTCGCAATGCGGAAGCGGCGTTATTTTTGCGATGCGCAGTCAGCGGACAAATTTGTCAATCCGCTCCGCCAGGCGCAGCTGGCAGGCCGTGGCCAGCTTGAGCAGCTCCGCGCTGGTGGCGGGCATTTTGCCGGGCGGGGCGATCAGCTCCGCCATGGCGCTGAGCGTGGAGACGCTGCTATTGAGGCCGATCAGCCTGCCGTGCGGCCAGCGCTGCTTGTTGTTGGGCGCGTAATCCAGCGCCACCACCCAGCGCGAATGCTGCCAGGTGCCGGGTTCGCGCAGCACAGCCTCCATCACCGCGCGGCTGACCTGCTGCGCCGCCTCGGCGGCGAGGGCCAGCGCCAGGTGCAGGGTGTCCGCCGTATGGGCCGCGCCGGCCTCCTGCAGCAAGGCCGGGCGGGTTTCTTCCAGCCACCAGCGCCGCAGCCGCCGCGCGCCGGGTTTCTTGATGCGGCGGAACACGTCGTCCAGCTCGCCTTCGGACAGGCACAACACCGGCTCCGCCTCATCCGCCAGCCGCAAGGGCCGCCCCAGCGGCTCGCCCAGCGCCTTCAGCAAATCCTTCACCTCCAGCTTCATGCACGCGGCCACCTCCGCCGCCACCAGCCAAAACCCCTCCGGCCGCCGCACCACCCGCATGGCCAAATCCTTGGCGAAATCCAGCCGCAGCGGCGTATTCACCTGCTGATCGATAGCCGCATTCATGGCCGGGCCTCCCCAATCCAACGCGCAAACCGCGCCGCCAAAAACGCAAGCCGATACGCGGCGCGCAGGCGCAACGATGCACGCGACAAGCGGTGGGGAGGGGGAATAAGGGGAGGGGAAAGAGAAACGACAAACACAAGACGAGCATCCATGGTCATGGACTCCTAGCGGTTTTGTCTAAAGCGCCCCCTGTTGAGAGGGGCGGCCGGGTACTTCAACACCGCCGCTAGACGGCCCACAGATTTCCCCCGTTGCCGGGGTATTGTATGGCTGCACGCTACCCGGCCATAAGCTTTGGACGCGCCGAGAGAGCGGCACGACAGGAAACCTATGGACGCAAAAAAGCCACGACTTACGGGCGCGGGCTAACCGCTAGCGGAGAGGTGTGTTGAGCACCGAGAGCAAATCTAACAATGTGTTGAGCATTAAGTCAATGTATTTTTGCAATGTAGACGAAATTGCAGAATGTAGGATGGCTACTTTGAAATATATCTACATAATGATGCATGATGTTTTTATGATTAATACGAATTTTGATATTCGCAAATAAGAAAGTGCTGTAGTTTATTTTTTAAAATGCCGGATATGCTCAGCTGGGGGCAGGGAATGAATAATTCACATTTTTCAATACAAAGTTTGATTGATCAGCATATTTCTGAAGTGATGTCACCGACTAGTATTATTTCGATGGCTGTAAATAAAATCATAGAAGATCGTGGTTTGATTGTGCGAGAAGAGCAGTTGTGTGTATTGATCTCAGGGATATTGTCTGCGACTTCTAGGCAAGATGGTGATTTGCAAATAAATCTAGAGCCGCCTTGCGATTTTGGCGAAACAGAAGGTGAGATGAGAGCGGCTATTCAAGGAATTATTGATGATTTGGAAAATGTTATTCATGATTTGTCAGGTAAGCTTTCTGATTCAATTGAAGAGGTGATTCCTAAAGTCTTGGATGAGATTTCTGAAGTTATTAGCAATAGTATATCTGAGGACGCTATTGAGCATGTCCGATATATGAGGGAGGTGCAGTCAAGCCGAGCAGCAGCTATTGAGAATGTTTGGGGAGAGGCTGTTGAACAATTAGATATCATGAGATGTATGGTGTTGGAGTGGAATAATATTGCGATGAACCTTCGTTGTGGCCCTTATAAAGAGCCTAATACTGCATTCGCATTGTGTAAGCTTATCGAGAGGGCGTATGAGCTTGTCGGTGAAATTGTTACGCTAATTCGAGCTGGTTATGCTGATGGAGCTCTAGCTAGATGGCGTTCCCTTCATGAAGTTTGTGTCATTGCTATGTTTTTGGCTAAGAGATCGGACAACTGTGCCCATATGTACATGTCGCATCACCTAGTTGATGAATTAAAGCTTCTTGACACTGATAATTCTTTTGGTGTTATTTTAGCTAATGGAGTTGATAGGGGGCTTTATGTCCGAGATCTAAAAAGAAGAGTTGAGGCAATGGCTAGGAAGGTTGGGGAAGATTTCTTAAAAGACTATGGCTGGGCATCAATTGAGCTTGGTGTTAAGAAAGTTACATTTCGGGATTTAGAGAATTATGTAGGTTTAGATGTTTTACGGCGTGGGTATCGACAAGCAAACGGAGCTGTGCATGGAGGAGCTTTGGCAGCTCTTACTCGTGTTAGTCTCGGTCCCGGTGGCGTGGATAATTCGTTTGTTCCGTTAGAGTATGGTTGTGATGCGGCTATTAATTATGCGACATCATCAATGTCGATGATAGTTGTGGAGCTTTGCTTAGAAACAAAAAATGCCGATTTAATAACCATGTGTATGGTTATTCAAAGATTTGCCTCCAGGATAAGGCGTTTGATTGAGAAGGCACAGAAGGTTTCATTAACGATGACGCCGAGGGAAAAGCTACTTCTTAAGAGAAAGATATTGAAAACGTCTCGCTATAAATCAAAGAAGGCCTATGTGAAAAAGTAAAATGTATCGATAAGATTACCCCCCCCCCCTTAGATTCTGGAGGGTTTCTTGCTTGGAGTTGTCAGATTTTGATTTAAGCAATAGATTGCTTCAACCTTTGTAGGATCAGCCCAACCTGGAGCTCCCAACTCTCCAAGTTTTTCAGATCGAACCAATGCGCATATAGTCCCCTTTCAGCGCAAGCCGGCTTTCGAATCAGACTCGGGGTTTTAAGCTGCCGATTGTTCGACGCGGGGCGACGGTAGCGCCCCGCTAGTTCCGGCAGCTCCCCGAGGCTGATTTGAAAGACGGGGTTTCGCAGCGCTGTAGGGGCGGCCTGGGGTTGAAAGGGGATTGGCCGCGCAATCCCCTTGCCCGTTTGCCGGGCGGAACCGGCATGTCAAACATTATCCGCGAAGCGGATTCCAAAAATATAATGACCATCTCTAATGGGGTGCTTCAACTTCACGGAAAACGCTGGACTTTACGGGCTCAGTTCAATTTTCTATGTTGTAGTTATTTTTATCAAAGCCGAATTAATATTGCAAATAGGTATCGTGATTTTTAATTACTTTATTTTTCAAAGGAACTTGCTTTAACTGTTTTTTAAATAAATTATTCATCTTCATCCAAAGAATTCAAGTAATTAGATATTATGTCCCCGTGACATGGTAATGGTTTGCAGTGGCAACCAAGAACCTTACCTTTTAGGGATTTTATACCCTTCCTGAAGTCTTCATCATTGGTGATTTTTTCATTGAAATAGGTTCTATACTTTTCTATTACTTCATTTCTATCATCACCATTCTCCCTAATTGGGAAAGGATTTCCCCAAGGAGTTCCTCTTCCTATGTATGCGTCATAATAATCACCTTTATCTTTGTTGCTAACTTTAGTAGTCTCAATGAGAATTTTCCTCAGAGGTACTCTGTTTTTTTCTAGGTAAAAAAGTAGATCTGAATAGTCATGCCCCTGTCTCTTATACACATCTGACGCTGCCGACGACAGCACGAAAAAAGGGGGGGGGGGGGGGGGGGGGGGGGGGGGGGGGGGGGGGGGGGGGGGGGGGGGGGGGGGGGGGGGGGGGGGGGGGGGGGGGGGGGGGGGGGGGGGGGGGGGGGGGGGGGG